>NZ_BAAFZI010000008.1:0-71957 GCF_045862175.1 Lacticaseibacillus salsurae
TACCCTCAAACTCAAAAATCAGCAGTATGAACGGATGATTACTCTAATAACAAGAAATGTGATCCATCTAAACGTAAAAGAAAACGTGATTAAATCAACATTAGTGCTTGACTAATGGTAGAAAAAAAGCCGAAGTCTGCACGACTTCGACTTGATCAATGCTATTTTTTCAGTGAGGCGCCAACATAGTTATACGCACCAGATGGGGTGTAGGTCACGCCTTTGATCGTTGGCCGCGTCAAGTGAGAGGCGATCAGTTGATAAAGTGGCACGATCCCTTGTTCCTTCATCAAAAGCTTTTCTGCCTTTTGCAAGTCTTCGTAACGGGCAGTAGCATTGGTGGCATCTTTGCCTTTAGAATCTGCGATCAATTGATCGTATTGGGCATTGGACCAGGAACCGTCGTTATAAGAGCCACCAGTGGTAAAGAGATCCAAGAAGCTGATGGCATCTGGGAAATCAGCAGACCACCCGTTAAAGACGATATCAAAATCGCGGCTAGCCGCCCGCGCCAAGCGCGTCTTAAATGGTACCGATTGGATCGTTAATTTAAATCCTGGTAGCTTTTGTAAAGCGGCTTGCAAATATTCAGACGTGTTTTTGGCAGCGTCAGTATCGTCACCCATTAAGTTCAAAGACAACCCAGACAAGCCTTATTCTTTCAGCCCTTCCGCCCACAGCTTTTTGGCTTTGGTGAGATCATAAGTACTGTATGGCTTGGTTTCAGTCGCAGCGTCTTTGGCAAAATCTGTTGAACTATCATTGGGATCGGCGAACAGCCCTTCAGGCGTCAGTGTGTGTGCCGCCAAGGAACCATTCTTCAACACTGAGTTGATGTATTGTTTGCGGTTCAAGGCCAACGAAATGGCTTGACGGATCTTGGTGTTCTTAAAAGCTGGCACTTTCTTTTCGTTGAGTTCCAAGTAATAGGTGGCTGATTCTTTCAAGCCGCGATAATCTTTGTTGGATTTAGCTGCGGCGGCTTGTTCACCAGATAACGCCACATCATCGATCTTGCCAGACTTGTAAAGGTTAGCGGCAGTGGTGGCATCTTTGACCACTTGCGTCTTTAAGTTCTTGATGTGGACATTTTTGGCATTCCAGTACTTCGGGTTCTTGGTTTCAAGCCACGTGTTGCCAGTCCCGTTCCAACTCTTCAACGTATATGGGCCATTGGTCAAAATCGCGGTAGACTTGGTGCCATAAGCTTTGCCATATTTTTTAACTGTGGCTTGAGATTGCGGGAAGAAAACTGGGTTGACCATCATGGTGTTGAAATATGGCAACGCCTTTTCCAAAGTGACTTCCAGCGTGTCATCGCCAATTGCTTTGACGCCTAAGCTGCTAGCAGGCTTTTTGCCAGCCATGATCGCGTCAGCGTTTTTGATGCCGGAAAACAAGTAGGCATATTCAGACTTGGTTTTCGGATCGACAGTGCGCTTCCAGCCAAAAGCGAAATCTTTGGCGGTCACCGCTTTGCCATTCGACCAAGTCGACTTGCGTAAGTGGAAGGTGTAAGTTTTCCCGCCATTAGTCGGCTTGACCACAGATTTGGCGATGGCAGGTTGGAGCTTAGCGCCTTTATAGCGGTACAAACCTTCCATGGTGTCAGTCAACGCTTGCCCTGAAATCACATCAGTGTTCAGCGATGGATCCATGGTGTTGATCACATCCCCTTGCATCGTGGTCCAAGTATTGGCTTTGGTACTAGACTTGGCGCTTGATTTACTGCCACAAGCGGCCAACAACGCAGCTGACGCTAGCAAAACGGCACCAGCGGTAAAACCTTTCTTCATTCCCATAAAGTGACCCCCTATATCATGCAATTAAATGCTGATGGCGTAACTTTATGACTTTTTAATGAGCATTTCAAGCCTAAATGTGAGAATTTCCCAATATTTTTGCCACTGAGAACACATTTTATTATTTCATTTTCTTCTCATTAATACAAAAGGTAGTTGGAGATGCATGCACCAAAGTAACTTCTCAACGCAAAAACGCCTTTGCACCGCCGCATCCAATCAATGAATGCGAGGCACAAAGGCGCTGAAGCGTCAGCCGATCAAGCCGCGGTGATGGCAATGTCGTCATCCACCACATCGGCTTTCAAGGCTTTAACATCTTGATGTTCCAAATAAAAGTCAGTCACTTTGTCACGAACATGTTGGGCGATCACCCGCCGCAATGGCCGCGCACCCATGGCTTCATCATAACCGCGAGCGATCAACCAGGCTTTGGCTTGATCAGAAACTTGCAAGGTCAAGTGCTTCTTGGCTAAGGTGTCTGCCACATCTTGCAACAACAGATCCACGATCTTGCCTAAATCGGCTTTGGTCAAATGACTGAATTCGACGATGCCATCAAACCGATTCAGAAATTCTGGACGGAAGAATGGCGCCAACTTGTCATGCAAGGACTTGTCAGCAGTAGCGGCATTGCCAAACCCTGCGTTAGACGTGGCAATAATGATCGTATTCTTAAAGTTGACCACATTGCCTTGGCCATCTGTTAAGCGGCCGTCATCTAAGACTTGTAACAACAAGGTCAACACTTGCGGATCGGCTTTTTCGATTTCATCTAACAAAATGATCGCATAAGGGTTGCGGCGAACTTGTTCCGTCAACGTATTGCCGTTGTCGTCATAGCCGACATACCCAGCAGTGGTACCGATGAGCTTCGAAACCGCGGTGCGATCACTGTATTCAGACATATCCAAGCGAATGATCGCATCTTTTCTGCCAAACATATCCAACGCCAACTGCTTGGCTAATTCGGTTTTACCGACACCAGTAGGACCGACGAACAAGAAACTGCCGATCGGCCGCTCGCCGTCATCAAAGCCGGCGCGATTGCGGCGAATGGCCTTGGCGACCATATCCACCGCTTCATCTTGGCCGATCACTTTGCCCTTTAAGCGCTGAGCAATCCCTTGCAAGCGCTGGATATCACTGGCACCCAATTTGGCCACTGGAATGCCAGTCAAACGTTCCACTGCCGCCGCCACATCTTCAGGCTTGGCTGTTGGCGTTTGTTGCTTGGTATCACCACGGTCAAGTTGACCTTGCACGTTTTCAAGTTGCTTTTTCAAGCTAGCGGCTTTTTCAAAGTCTTCTGCTTTAGCTGCGGCTTCTTTTTGTTGGGTCAATTGTTCAACTTGTTGCTTTAACGCCACTTCATCCAAAACTGGGTGTTGCGCTGCCAAATGCGCGGCAGTCATATCCAATAAGTCGATGGCTTTGTCTGGTAAGCTGCGTTGTGGCAAATATTGCACCGAATAAGCCACACAAGCTTTCAACACGGCATCAGGCAACTTAACATGATGGTGTTGTTCGTACAACTTCCGCAAGCCTTGCAAGATCTTAAAGGTCGTGTCAGCGCTTGGTTCATTGACGGTGATGTCATTGAAGCGCCGAGCTAAGGCCGCATCTTTCATGATGGTGTTGCGGTATTCATCTTGGGTGGTGGCGCCGATCACTGTTAACTCACCACGAGACAATGCCGGTTTGATGATATCTGCCAAGCCTTTGCTGCCGCCTTCACCAGTGGCTCCGGCACCTAAGATCTGCTGGATCTCATCGAAAAACAAGATGACGTTGCCGCGCTTTTTGACGGCTTTGATCAGATCTTGGATATTTTGCTCGAAGCTGCCACGGTATTGGGTGCCTGCTTCCAAGTTTGACAAGTCGATGGCGATGATGGTTTTATTTTGGATCGCTGCTGGGACATTACCTTTGACGATCGCTTGGGCTAAGCCTTCAACCACTGCGGTTTTGCCGACGCCGGCATCCCCGACTAAAATCGGGTTATTTTTGGTGCGCCGACTCAACACTTCTGCCGCTTCTTGAATCTCTTTATCGCGGCCGATCACCGGATCCAACAAGCCGTTGCGCGCTTCTTGGGTGAGGTCACGCCCCATTTTGTCCAAAATGGACTTGGCTTGTGGCTTTTGTTTCGTCGCGACTGGCACATTGCCGGATTGGAGTTGTGCTGCCTCTTCAGGGGTCAATTCGTGTCCATTAACCACATATTTCGGCTGTTGCCCATCCATGCGATGCATCAATTGGTTGAAAAAGTCATCCATCCCATCGTTAAAAAATGGATCATTAAAGTTTGCCATACCGATTCCCTCCTCTAAGGCGGCGCAAAAACACCGCCGACAAGCAGCGGTGCCATCCACACTTATAGTCGGACCGCTGCGGTCTTCTTTTGTTTACATAATATACTATAACCTGTTTTAGCACTCTAGTCAATAGAGTGCTAAAACTTTCTCAAAAAAGTTTTACCTATGCGGTTTGTCTAGCATAAACACTGGTGCTTTTGAGAAATTCGCACCGATCAAGCCTCACTATTATGTCAACTACGTCATTAAAAAAACAGCCAGAATCGCTTCTGACTGTTTGGTGCTTAACGATCTAGCGGCAATACCACCAACACCGCACGCATGATCACTGCCCCGACGCCCATGGACAATGCTTCACCTAATGCGATCGACGCATAGCTAGGCCAAAATGGGATATGGTTGACGATTGCCAACTGGCCGGCCACCGTAAACATCGACGCCGTAAAGATCACGCCTAAGATCAAGAACTTCAGCCAACGCTTCTCAGTTTTGTTGGCCAACCAGCGCCCTAATAGCAAGAAGATCAAAGTACCGATCGTCCCCACTGGCACATCGATCAGCCAAGTCGGGCTAAAAAAGTTCGCAATTAAAACACCCAGTGTCACTGCCCAAACATAGCGCTTTTTAAACAAAGCGGTGTAATTGAGCATTTCTGAAAACCTGATCTGCACCACCCCGTAAGACAGCGGGGAAAATACCACCGTTAAAACGACATAAAGACTGGCGATAATGGCGATTTGGGTCAGGTGAAGCAGTGAACTGCGTGTTGTGGTTGTTTGTTGCATATTTAATTTCTCCTTTGTAACCAAAGTGGTTAGTGATAACGACAGCCAAAGGATGCTAAGTGCTGTCGTGCGCATGATGCGCGTCAATTTATTTGGCCAACCAGCCGCCATCGATCGGAATCACCGTACCGTGAATGTAATCGGCGGCAGGACTGGCTAAAAACAAGGTCAAGGCGGCGACTTCTTCAGGCTTAGCCCAGCGTTTTGCTGGCGTTTGGTCTGCCACCCATTGCGCCATGTGGCCGTCGCCGGCAAAATCTGTCGCATTCATCGGCGTGTCGATGGCGCCAGGCGCGATCGCATTGGCGCGAATGCCAACTGCGGCATAATCCAGGTCCAATTGCTTGGTCATGCCGATCACCGCATGCTTGGCAGCGGTATAAGCGATGCCACCACCGCCGCCAACTAGCCCGGCGATCGATGCCATATTCACAAAAACGCCGTGGTGTTGAATCAACATTTGCGGTAATACCGCTTTGACCAGGCGAAACTGGCTGGTGAGATCCACGTCTAATATGTGTTGCCACTGATCAATCGATGTCGCTTCGGCGGTGGCATACCCGTCTAAGACCCCAGCAGTATTGCATAAAATATCTGGGGCAAACCTTGCGACTTGCTTGGCAGTATCAGCTTGGGTGACGTCTGCGATCAATACTTGCACGTCAGCTAAGTCAAAGCGTTGCTGGTCGATGGCCAAAACCGTGGCGCCAGCTTGGCTGAACGCAATCGCTTGGGCGCGGCCGATTCCAGAAGCGGCACCGGTGACGACGACTTTTTGGCCGGTGAAGTCGCTCATACCAGCTGCCAATCGTCTGCCAACGCGTCACATCCTGTCGGCTCCCAAACGCTATAGCCTTCATGTAACACCTTGATCAAAAAATACGGCGTCACAGCAATGCCTTCATAGTTTTGACCAGAAACTAACACGATAAATTCTTCGCCACCACCCCAGTTGGCCCGCACCGCTTTGGCGCCGGCTTTAAGCTGAGGCAATACTTGTTCAAATGTCATGTGATCCCTCCTTTTGGGTGGTTTTAGAATACAACAAAACCCGACACCTGCATAGGCATCGGGTCAATAAAAGTCACCAGATCAACTTAATAATACCGCATCATCATTTAATTCTTTGCCTGATTGTTCCTTAAACATGCGCAATAAGTCTGGTACGGTCAGGCCTTTTTTCTGGTCGCCTTTGATATCAACGGCGATTTGACCATGATCGAGCATGATCAAGCGATTGCCGTACTTCAAAGCATCTTGCATATCATGGGTGATCATTAAGGTGGTGATGTGTTGGGCAGCGACTAATTGTTCTGTTAAGCCCATCACTGTTGCCGAAGTAGCTGGATCAAGCGCAGCAGTGTGTTCATCAAGCAGGAGCAGTTCTGGGGCTTTTAAGGTGGCCATCAACAAGGTGATGGCTTGGCGCTGACCACCAGATAACAACCCAATGGCAGTGCTCAAGCGCGTTTCCAAGCCCAGATTCAAGCTGGCGAGCTTATCTTGGAACAACTTACGGTCAGCGTGACGCACCCCAGCACTCCAGAAATTGCGCCAGGTACCACGTTGCATTGCCAGACTTAAATTTTCTTCAACCGTTAACATCGGCGCCGTGCCTGACAACGGATCTTGAAAGACCCGCGAGATCAGCTTGGCGCGCTTGGCAACAGATTGATAGGTGACGTCTTTGTTGGCGATTTTGATTTGGCCATGAGTGACTGGCAATGAGCCGGCGACAGAGTTCAGCAACGTGGACTTGCCAGCGCCGTTACCACCAATGATCGCCACGAAATCCCCTTCTTCAAGGGTCAAGTTGATGCCTTTTAAGGCGTGGTTTTCATTGACCGTCCCTTGGGCAAAATATTGATGCAGATCTTTAACTTCTAAGGCTGGCATAACCTAATCCCCCATTCGTTTCGAGTTTTCGCGGCGGGCAGTGATGGTTTTGTATTCTTTGGTGATCAATGGTAGCGACAAGAATACCACCAACATCAACGCGTAGAACAAGCGCAAGGCGTTAGGATCGACCCCTAACCACAACACGCCGGCAATGATCAAGCGGTAAATGATCGCCCCGACAATGATCGTCAACAAGCGCTGACCAAAACTCAAGTTGCGCAACAAGATCTCAGCGATAATGATCGCCGCCAACGCAATGACCAACGTCCCGATCCCCATGGAAATGTCGGCATAGCCGTTGGTTTGTGCCATGAGCGAACCAGACAACGCGATCAAACCGTTAGACACCATGTAAACAATGATCTTCATGTTGTCGTTGTTGATCCCGTTGGCTGCAGCCATCGCTTGGTTGTCCCCGACTGCACGGGCAGCCAGACCCATTTGGGTGTTGAAATATAACACCAACAACACGATCACGATCGCCAGCATCACTGCCCCAACGATGATGGTATCAGTCGTGGCATTGCCAGTGGAGAAAAGCGTGAACACCGTTTTGACATTGCTCAACAAGGATAAGTTGGCTTGGCCCATGATGAACAAGTTGACGGAATACAGCCCAGTCATCGTTAAAATACCAGTCAACAGATCTGGGATCTTTAACTTGGTATGTAAGATCCCGGAAACCAGCCCAGCCAACGCGCCAAAAATGAATCCATACAGCGTCGCTAAAATCGGGTTGGTGCCATGCACCAGCGAGTGGGCGGTGATGGCCGCACCTAAAGGAAAACTCCCTTCAGCGGTCATATCTGCGATGTCCAGAATTCTAAAAGTCAAGTAAACGCCAATGGCCATGATCGACCACAGTAAACCTTGTGAGATGCTTGAAGTTAAGATGCTCATGATTACTCCTTTGTGAACAGTAATGAATTATTGTTTGGTGTCGGCGTCGGTGATACCGAAGGCTTTCATCATTTTTGCGTTTTTAATGACGGTCACTTTAGCGGGTTTTTCAACGGCTAGATCTTTGACCTTCTTGCCTTTGATGATCTTGATCGCTAACTTGGCCGTTTGCTTGCCTAAGTCCGTATAGTTGATCCCGATGGTCGCGACCCCGCCATCTTTGACCATCGTCGCAGCTGCTGGTACGACTGGCACATGCTTGGCTAAAGAAACTTTACCCACTGTGCTCATGGCAGCGGCAACGGTGTTATCCGTTGGCACATAAATCACTTGGGCGGCTCCGGCTAAAGCTTCAGTGGCAGATTGGACGTCGTTGGTTGAAGCGACAGTGCGCTTGACCACTTTTAAGCCCAATTGCTTCGCGGCTTTAGTGGCAGCTTTGATCTGGACGATCGAGTTTTGTTCCGCGGCGTTGTACAACATGCCAACAGTTTTGGCTTTAGGGAACAAGTGGTGCATGTAGTTGATCTGATTGGCAATGTTGACCATATCCACAACGCCAGTGGCATTTTTGCTTGGCGCTGAGGTATTGTCAACGATACCAGCAGATTTGGGATCAGTCACCGCCGTGAACACCATTGGCGTGTCTGGGTCGCCTTTTTGCAACGCTTGGGCGGCTGGGGTGGCGATCGCCAAGTTGACGTCATTTTTGTCTTTGGCCAATTGTTCGCTCATGGTTTTCAAGTTGGCTTGGTCGCCTTGGGCATTGACGTAATCGATTTTGATCTTGTTGCCTTTGTAGCCTTGCGCTTTAAGTTCTTGGGTGAAGCCTTGGCGCGCATCAGTCAAGGCGGTTTGGTCGATCAATTGCAACACGCCGACTTTCACCGTTTGATCGTCTGCTTTGCTTTGTTGCCCACAAGCGGCTAGCCCTAACATTGCGGCGCCAACCAGTCCCAGTAATAATTGCTTCTTCATAAAAATATTCCCTCCAAAATGTTTTGCAGGTGCAAAACAAAAGCCAGTCACTACTCAAACTCCTCGCAGTGGCTGGCCATATTTTCATTCCGGAAAGAAAAAGGCCACATGGAGGAAATTTGATTTCATCCATGTGGCAGTTGATCGCACGTTAAGTGGTACCGGCCATCATGGATGCAAGCCGCGGCTTGCATCCATGATGCAAACCGCTATCCGAAAAAGCCGGTAAAAAAGACGTTATTCAGTTGTGTTGGTTGTAAGTGAGTCATACTCAACACCCCTTCTCAGGCATTTGCCCTATGCAAATGAGAATACTATGGGAAAACTGAACTGTCAAGTGAAAATTTTCACTGGATTTCGGCGGCAGGAATATGTTGATCAAATCAGACTACTTGATCGCTTTTTCAAGATCGGCTTGGGTCAAGTTGAACAGCTTCATGCGCTTGGCGTTAGAAACCAATTCCGTTTTGGCTGGTGACTCGATGGCAAGATCTTTGACTTTCTTGCCTTTAAGCACTTTGACCGCCATTTTGGCTGCTTGTTTACCGAGATCTTCGTAGTTGATCCCTTGTGTGGCCACGCCACCAGTTTTGATCATCGTCGCATCAGCGTTGATCACAGGGACCTTCTTGGCTTCAGAGACTTTGCCAATCGTCGGCATCGCGGCAGCGGCGGTATTGTCTGTAGGAATGTAGATGGCACCCACTTGGCTGGCTAAAGTTTCTGTGGCTTGTTGCACATCGTTAGTGGTAGCAGCAGTTTTAATGACCGCTTTTAAGCCTAATTTCTTGATCTCTTGTTTGGCCAGTTTGATTTGGAAAACTGAATTTTCTTCAGCGGCGTTGTATAACAAGCCGATCTTCTTGGCTTGTGGAAACAGCTTATGGGTGAAATCGATTTGGGCTTTGACGTCGACCATATCGGTGACCCCAGTGGCATTCTTATCTGGGTGAGTGGTGCTGGTGGTCAAGCCAGCCGATTTAGGATCAGTGATGGCCGTAAACAACATTGGCGTATCTGGATCGCCTTTTTGCAACGCTTGCGCAGCTGGCGTGGCAATGGCCAAGTTCAAATCATTGTGGTCGTTTTTCAGTTGTTCGCTCATGGACTTCAAGTTCGCTTGGTCGCCTTGGGCATTGACGTAATCGATTTTGATCTTGTCGCCTTTGTACCCTTGGGCTTTCAATTCTTCAGTAAACCCTTTGCGCGCAGCGTTCAGTGCAGATTGGTCGATCAATTGTAAAATGCCGACTTTCACAGTGCCGTTGTTGTTTGAGGACTTTTTGCCACAAGCGGCTAAACTCATCACAGCGGCGATGGTCGTCAAGCCGACCAAGATCTTCTTCATTTTCATCATAATTCCCTCCAAATTTAAAAACCGGCCACATGAGGATCCATGTGGCCGGTTTATCTTCCCTGGAAATAAAAAGCCACATGGATATCATTCATCCATGTGACGTGATTAGCATGTTAAAATGCTACGCCTATCATGGATGCAAACCTGCTACGCGGTTTACATCCAAAGATGCAAGCCGCTATCCGTAATAGCCGTAGTAATACGCGTTGTTCAACTGTGTTGGTTTCAATAATGTCATGATCAACACTCCTTATGGCTCGCTATGTCTATGAAGATACACTCATCAAATCCTCATGTCAACAGAATTTTGTTATTTTCAATTTCATCAGGGCGCAGATCCCATAATATTTTGGTGAAATGCACGCCATCTTGCGTGTTTAATTGCGAGATCGTCGCGTTGCGCAACATTTCAGGTTCACGCAACTGGGCAAAAGGCACGCCTAATAAACTGTTCAATAACAATTGAAACACGATTCCATGTGCCACCACTAAGACTTTACCGCTGGGATGCGCCGCATAAGTCGCGGCAATCACACTTTTGGCGCGGCGCAGCGTGTTGGCATAGCCTTCAATATGACGAGACGCCGCAAACTCTTGATCAAAGCGCACCGGGTCATGAAAATACACGTCTAAGGCCAGCGGATCGCCAACTTCTTCGACAGTTTTGCCATCCCAATCCCCCAGCCCCATTTCATGTAGCCCTGCTGCCAAAGACAGTGGCGTCGGGTAGGCATTGGCCTTTAAGATCAAGCGACTCGTGGTCACAGCACGCGGCATATCAGAACTGATGGCTTGGACGAAATGCACCTTGGCCAAAGCAAGACCACAAGCGATCGCCGCTTGCTGGCCAGAGGTTGTCAACGGTTCATCCACAGTGCCACCGTTAAAGGCATTGCGCAAGTTGACTTGCGTTTGGCCATGGCGCACAAAATAAAATTCAGTCATTTTCATCGTCCTCCAAGGTCTAGTATACTGAAACGCAAGACGTTAGGAGCGAAATACATGCAAATTTTAGCTACAGGTTTATATTTGATCGGCGCTGGCATTGTGGCAGGGCTGCTCAGCACCATCGCCGGAATGGCTTCATTGGTATCTTATCCGGTATTGTTGAGCTTAGGATTGCCGCCAGTCACCGCCAATGTGACCAATACCAGCGCGCAGATCTTTACTGGCATTGGGTCCACGTTAAGTTCTGCCAAACAATTACGTCGCGCCCGCCAAGCCACCTTGTTTGACACCGTGTGGGCGTTAGGCGGTAGCGTGTGTGGATGTATTTTGTTATTGGTGGCGCCAGCGGCTAGCTTTGAAAAAGCTGTGCCGGTATTGATCGCGTTTGCCGGTGGCTTGATGCTTTATTCGCTATTGGCTAAACCCACTGGCAAAGCGCGCCAGTGGCATCCATTGGTCAAAGGCGGCGCGTTATTTTTAGTTGGGATCTATATCGGGTATTTTGGCGCGTCAGCTGGCGTGATCACGCTGGCGATTTTGACGGTGGCAGAAGACTTGCCGTTTATCACCACCAACGCGATCAAAAACTTCGTCAGCTTTGCCGGCAACGCCTTGGCGATGCTGATCTATGCCTTCACCGCTGATGTCAGGTGGGTGATGGTGTTGACCATGGGCGCAGGCTTTTTGATCGGCGGGTGGTTGGGACCAAAAGTCGTCGACCACTTGCCGGTGCGGCCTTTGCGCTTTGCCATTGCGGCGGCGGCTTTTGGCTTAGCGATCTATTTGGCGATCACCACCTACTAAAAAGCACCTTCCCCGGCGCAGGAAGGTGCTTTTTTGATTTAATCGACGATCGCGTCTGCGGCTAATACCAATTCATCCGCTTTGATCGCGCCTAATGGGGTGCGGTTTTTCAAAGCCGCCACATGATCCATGTTGGTAAAGATCACCATGGTCGTCGCTGGTTTGCCAGCGGCTTTGATCGCGTCTAAGTCGGCTGAAACCAGCAGTTGCCCATGAGCCACGTGATCGCCGGCTGCGACATGCGCGGTAAACGGTTTACCGTCAAGCGTCACGGTATCGATACCGATATGGATCAACACTTCTAACCCTGCCGCGGTAGTAATGCCCACCGCGTGCTTAGTTGGAAATACTGCGGTGACGTCACCGGTGACTGGGGCGACGATTTGACCATCACGAGGTTCAACGGCAAAGCCATCACCCAGCATTTTTTGGGCAAACGTTGAATCTGCCACTTTGCTTAAGTCGACTAACTCGCCAGTTGCTGGGCTATAAGCTTGCTCGGTGCTGGTTTGCTTGGTCGCAGTAGTGGCCGGTTTTGCCACTGAAGGCACTGGCTTGATGTCGCCAGCCGTCAACGCACTTAATGGCGTTTTGGCTTCGACTAATGACTTCAAAGGATCGGCGACAAATTGAACATCGGTGCCGATCACGATTTGTAAGTTGCGCTGGTCGATGGCATTGACCCCAACGGCACCAGCGGCTTTGATCGCAGGTGCATCGATTTTTTTGGTGTCGGCTAATTGCAGCCGTAAACGCGTCGTGCAGTTATCCACGACTAACAAGTTATCATACCCGCCTAACGCCATGTAAATGCGCTTGGCTTTCAAGGAATATTTGTCATCGCCAACTGTTTGTGCCACGTCGGCAGTGGTCGTGGCCACATCAGCTTCACGTCCAGGCGTCATCAAGTTGAACTTTTTAATGGCAAAATCAAAGACGACGTAATAGATCACCGCCATCACCAATCCTTGTACCAGCAACATATAAGGCATGTTGGCGATAGGCATGCGTGAACTTAAAATAAAATCCACTAACCCAGCAGAAAATGTGAACCCCGCTGTCCAGTGCATGAACGCAGCAAAGGCTAAACTGAAGCCAGTCAGCACGGCATGGATCACATATAGCGGCCAAGCAACGAACATAAACGAAAATTCTAGCGGTTCCGTAACCCCGGTGAAGAAAGCGGCAAACGCACCAGCTAACATCAACGAACCGGTTTGGGCTTTCTTTTCCGGCTTAGCGTTGCGATAGATCGCCAACGCCCCAGCAGGTAAGCCAAACATCATCACTGGGAAAAACCCAGCCATATACATGCCAGTGACGCCTTTGGTCCCAGCGTTGGCCCAGAAATTGCCGATATCGTTGATGCCGGCAATGTTGAACCAAAAAACTGAGTTCAACGCTTGATGCAAACCAGTTGGGATCAATAGGCGGTTGAAGAAGCCATATAAGCCGGCCCCGACTGCCCCTAAGCTGACCATCATTTTACCAAAAGCTACTAAGGCGTTATAGATCGGCGGCCAGATCAGCAATAACAACAAGCTGACCACTAACATCACGCCAGCCGTTAAGATCGGCACACTGCGCTTGCCAGAAAAAAAGCTTAACGCCATCGGCAACTTGGTTTCAGAAAAACGGTTGTACAAAGCGGCGGCGATCAAGCCCCCTAATATCCCGATAAAGACATTACCGGAAATCGCGGAAAAAGCGGGATCTACAGCAGATTGCTTGATGCCTTCAAGCGTGGCGATGGAAGCTGGGGCCAACACGGCAACTGGTACCGAATAAGCCACCAAACCAGCAATGGCAGAGGCGCCATCTTGGTTTTTGGACATCCCACTGGCGAGTCCTAAGGCAAATAATAACGCCAGGATCCCTAAAACAGCATTGCCGCCAGCCATGAGAAATTGTGCCGCCGCCCATTTTTCAGGGAGCCAATGACCGATCCCGACCAAGAGTGCGGCAGCTGGTAAAACCGATACTGGCAGCTGAATCGAGCGCCCCATACGTTGCATGTAACTTTTCATTGTGACCACTTCTTTCATTGAGAATTAGACCAATTACAAAAATAATTTGATAACATGGCTAAGCTTAATGGAAATACCCGCAAGCGTCAAAGGATTCTGTGACATTACGTGACATCAGCCAAGCGCAGATTGGGACATACCAATTGTGATATTAGCTCTCATCGGTCAAATCCACCCAGCACTTACCGGTGGCGGTTTACACCAGTGAACCCGTTGAACGGATGTCAGGTTTCAGAAAATTGGTCTACGGAAATTGGTGAAAAAAAACAAAAAAATCGCGATCCAACCAGAAAATCGGCTGCATCGCGCAAACGCTTATGCCCTTGAACAAAGTGGGCCTCACATAGTCGCGAGACATTTTGCACCGCCAAGCCACACAAACGGCCCTGCACCGCGATTCAAAGTCCGAATCGTGGTGCAGAGCCGCTTGTGTGATTGGCTAAAACCGCTTGATGTCTCAGCCTTTTTTGTCAGTTAGGCACGCTTTTGGTATTCACCATTGGCTGTGTTGATCTGGACCACGTCGCCGGCATTGATGAATTCTGGCACGTTGATGACCAAGCCAGTTTCCATGGTGGCAGGCTTGCCGCCAGAAGTGACTGAGCCACCTTTGATGTTTGGTTGGGTCTCAGTGACTTTCAAGTTGACCGTGGATGGCAAGGTGATGCCGATCACTTCAGTCCCGTAGAACTCGATTTGGACCATGGCGTTTTCCAACAAGTATAAGCGTTCATGTTCGATGGATTCGTCAGGTAATTCGTATTGTTCATAGGTATCTGTGTCCATGAAAAAGCTCATGCCGTCTTGTTCATACAAGTATTGGGCTGACTTCTTTTCCACAATCGCTGGGGTCAACTTTTCAGTTGGGCGCATGGTGGTTTGCACCGTTGAGCCAGAGCGGACATCATATAACTTCAATTGCATCAAAGTGTTGCCTTTACCAGGCTTGTGGTGATTGGATTCGATCACTTTGATCAACTTACCGTCTTTTTCAAACGTCATCCCTGCACGTAATTCAATAGCTTCCATTGGTTATTATTCTCCTTGTGCGCTTAAGCGCGGGTTCTTACGACTGCCGACACCGACATTGGCGGCGGCAGTGGCATGATCAACGCATGCCTTGAATCGATAAAAAAGATAAACATGGGTCGCTCCTTTAAAGGTGGGTGTCGATCAGCGATTGAACATGAGCGGCGATCGCTTTGATCTGGGAAAAATCAAGCTGTGCGCGGCCAGTGGTCATGATCACCAGAATGTAGCGATGGCCGGCTTTGGTGGTGACGATGCCAGCATCATGATTGGTGTTTGGCAAAAAGCCGACTTTATCTTGGACTTTGGCTTGAGGATCCACCGACTTGACGCCAGCTGGGATCCCGTTGCGATAGATCTGCTTGCCCATATCGTTTAACAACCGGGCACGTAAGGTTTTATTTTTAAAAGGACCGCTACCAGCATCCAGCATGCGTAAGACTTTGACCAGATCATTGGCAGTGGTTTGCGCTACATTGCCGGCAAATGGTTGGCCTAAGCCGATCGTTTGTAAATATTGATCCACAGCTTTATTGCCATAGCGCGTCAATACCGTTTGCGCATAACCGTTTTCAGAATTGACGATCATCGCATCAAAGTTCTGCTTGTCTGTCAAAGTCCAAGTTTGTTGTTGCTGAGCCAAGCGATGAAACACATAAGCGGCGATATAAAGCTTATAAGTGGAGGCAGAAGGGACTTTGACATCCCCTTGGGCGTTAACGCTTTGTGTGCCTATGCCATCAATGGCGCCGCTGGGTTTCTTCGCTGCCGCAGAGCCAGGTTTAGGATCTAAGCTATATAAGCTTAATTGCACTTTGCCACTTGCGGCTTGTTGGGTGAAATAGGTTTGCAGTGCTTGTTTCAGCGCCGCTTGTTTTTCAGCTGGCGTTGGGCCGCTAGAGGACACGGCACTGGAAGTGGCACTGGAGCTGGCAGTTTTGCGATCATGTGCCGTTACCGCCACACCGCCGATCACTACCGCTAAAATCACCGCCAAAATTGCGATCAACGCCCAGCGTACTCGGCGTTTGAGCTTGTGAGTACGTAAGAATTGCCATAATTCGCGGATCGTTGCCATCATTTTCCTCCCAGGCGCGTGCATACATTAAAATTCTAACGTTAAAACGCCTACGATACAAGTACAATGATGTCCTTGCGTCATAGGCGTTAACTTATTTTGCGAAAGTTTCGCTGATTATTGCGACTGGATGAGCGACTAGCCACTCACGCGCTTGTTGGGCCAAGTGTTTGGTCATGGTAAAAGCCGCGTGCATTTGTTCAGCCGAAATATTGTTGACATGCATGCCGCCGGTGATCATCGCATTGCCTGGCAAAATTGGTTGCAAGCACTTGGCGATCGTTTCTGTCAGCACCCCTTCTTGGTGGACATGACCTGGACGACTGGGCAACGCGATGGTATGAAGGCCATCTTTGCCAACTGCCGTCACCACCCCAAAATGCGGCACATCCCCACCGGTCAAAGTCAACAAGACATCTTGGCTTTGGCGGCTGAGTGTCAATTGCATCTCAAAGCCTGCCAAAGCTTCCGTAAAGAGCTTCTCAGTCATGCTTTTTGGCCTCCCGCGCCGCCATTTTGGCTTGGGCCAAGCCTTGCCAACGCGGCGACAAGTTGTTTTCGATATGCAAATGATCCAACAACTTTTGCGTATTGTGATCGATCAAGTCATCGATGGTTTGGGGATGGTTATAAAACGCTGGGATCGGGGGAATGATCTCCACCCCCATTTGCGAAAGCTTCAGCATGTTTTCCAAGTGGATCTGGTTAAATGGTGATTCGCGCGGCACGATCAACAAGGGGCGACGTTCTTTTAACGTCACATCAGCGGCGCGACCGATCAGCGAATCGCCCATGCCAGTGGCGATGGCGGCAATGGTTTTCATGGAACTGGGCACGATCACCATGCCATCATGATGAAATGACCCAGAAGCGATCGCCGCGCCCATATTGCGCGCATCATAAACATGATCAGCCAAAGCATTCACTTGGCTTTCCATATACCCAGTGTTTTCAATGGCTAAGTTCTCTTTGGCCCAAGGGCTCATCACCAAATGTACTTCCACATCAGGGTTTGCATGTAGCGCTTCAAGCAAGCGGATCCCATAGATCGTGCCACTAGCGCCAGAAATAGCCACCACAATACGTTTCATAAGCCCTCCTTTTCACTGACTCAAGATCACTTTAAATAATCTTGCCAATTTGGCATTTCTTTAAATGGTGCGCGAACAAACTTATCTTTCATGTCATAAGGCACCGTGCCATCTAACACTAACTTCGATGACATGCCGCGTTGGCGAATCCGGGCTGGATCATATTCAGGCAATTCAGAAGGATCCAGTGGATGATTGCGTAAGCCTTCTAAGACCATGATGTCGCAATCCGCTTGAAAACGCGTGTTGATGGTCCACATCACATCGTTCCAATCGAAAATATCGACGTCTTCATCCACTAAGATCACGGTTTTCAATTCTTTAAACGCGGAAAATGCCAGCAAGGCCGCTTGGCGTTGGATGCCTTCATCATTGATATCATCTTTGTGGATCTGCATGATGGTCATTAATTTGCCGCCACCTGCAGGCGCGTTGTAAACATTGGTGACTTTGCCAGGGATCGCGCGATCCACCAAGTTTAAAATCGAGGCTTCTGTGGGGATGCCGGCCATGGACACATGTTCTTCAGAAGGGCCAATGGTGGTTTGAACGATCGGGCGATCAAGGCGGTGGGTCACGGCTTTGATCTTCACCACATTCACCGCTGGATTGGCGGTGCCGTTGTAGCCAGGAAATTCTGGCATGGCAAAACCGGAATTGGTGTTGATATCTTCTTGCATTTTGGTATTAGGCAAGATCTCAGCTTCAATGATCCACTCTGCGCGAGCGATCCCCATCGCATTGACCGTGGTGCCTTTGACCACTTGCACGGCTTCATGGCGCAAGGCACCGGCAACTTGTAATTCATTGTAGCCAAGTGGTGTTGTCGGTGGCTCAAACGTCGCCCCGATGGTGATCGCCGGATCCAAGCCAATGTTGATGGTGATCGGCATCGGTTCGTTGATGGCTTCATATTGTTTCAAAAAAGCGCCAATATGGCGGCCACCAGGCATGATGTACATGCCGATGGTGTCTTTGTCTTCTAACACCATGCGATGAATGGTGACGTCAGATTCTTGCCCATCGGTGCTGTGGCCATAAACCACCCCCATGGTGATATAAGGTCCCGCATCATCTGGCGTGTTCGTCGGCGCTGCCAGTAATTTGCGAATATCAAAATCTTGGTCTGTGGCTTTGTGCACCACTTCTTGGGCTGGGGCCTGGGCTTTGGTGACTTCAACGGGTTGGATCGGATGGGTCACCGCTTCGTTTAAGGCTTGGCCTAAATGCTTGTAGTCTTGATGTAAGATCGTGCCAACGCGTTTGCGCGACGCTTGTAAGCCGATCAAAACGCGCGAACCTGGGAAGCCTTTGACGTTGTTGAACATCATCGTCGGGCCTTCTTGTGTTGGCCGCTTGACAGTACCACCAGCGCCGATATAGCGATAAACCCCAGCTAAGTCAGCTTCAGGATCGATTTCTTTATCGGTTTCATGATAAAAACCGGGAATATCGCGAATTTCGTCGAGGACTTTGCGTAAATCATAAGGTGTATTTTCAGACATATGTGTTGCCTCCGTTGTTAGATTACAGTCTTGATTATCCGGCTGGGAGACGTCGGCAAACAATTCAGAATGTGCCGATCATATATTCGAAAATGGAATATTTTGCCTAAGCAGGCATGAAAAAAGCTAGGCTCTTGACAGCCTAGCTCAACGATCGCTTTATTTCGCTAATTCCCCAACTACTGGTAATTTTGCCAGCACGCCTTTGCCATGCGGTGAATGCGTGATGGCTTCAGTCATATCGCCACCAGCAGTGTTGCCGTGGTGCTTGCCACCAGCCCAAGGGCCAACGTTAGACACGTCATAAACCACGCCATCTACTGCCACATAAGCGGGATGACCATTTTGTCCATCATATTGTTTGAGTTCTTCTAACGTAAAGGTTTTTGCCATTTGTGCGACCTCCTTTGATTCCATCACAGCTGTCAACAAGATGTCCACATTCCCAAGACATCATTAATTTAATTGTAGTCAATTCAAATTAAAACTGCAAGCGGTTTCCGCCTAGGCGTGTTTTTCACAAAACGCCCAAAACAAATCACTGGCGACAGTGTGCTTGCCATGCAGGCGCATAAAAGCCAAATGACTGACCACTGTTGGCGTGATCGGCACCGCAACGACATTGGCATAATCATGCAAGTCAACTGAACGCGCCATCATGATCGCCACCCCCATGCCGCGATTGACCATGCCGGCGATCAAATCGATGCGCTGGCCGGTATACGTGATCTTAGGCGTCACCTTGGCGCGGTCGAGCATGTCGACGACTGGTTGATACAAGCCGGTGGATTCACTTAATAACAACAATTGATCATGCGCCAAAGCGGCAACTGGCACCGACTTGGCGGTGGCTAACGGATGATTTTTCGGCAATAGCGCCACAAAATGGTCTGATTCGCCGATGATCACATCATATCTGGATGTTTGCGGGGCAAATACCCGCGTGAAGATCACATCACTGTCACCATGTTCCAACCCTGGCAAAAGGGTCGCTGTTTCAGCTTCAGTAAATAACAAATCGACTTCTGGATGTTGTTTGGTAAACGCCGCGATGGTATTGAACCCTTTATAAGACGAAATCGAAGGCACCGCTCGGACCACCAGGCGCATTCCCAACTGGACAGCTTGTTGATGAAGTTGCGCGGTCATTTGCTTTTTGGCAGCGACGATTTGTTGGGCATAAGGCAATGCCAATTCACCGGCTGCCGTCAACTTGATGGCGCGATGTGAGCGGTCCACTAACACCGTGTCCAACTCCACTTCCAAGGATTTGATCTGCTTGGAGATCGTGGCTTGGGTGGTAAAAAGGCGGCTGGCGGTTTCGGTGTAATTTAACGTCGACGCCAGATCAACAAAAGTCGCAAGTTTGCGAATGTCCATGGTTACCTCCATTAAAGCGTTGTCTATTCGCTTTTGGAATAGTTTACCACAATAATGCGAATTGAACACGTGCCGGCGCTCAAATACACTGGAGAACGTCTTTTAATTCGCAACACTGCCCACGCAGCGTTCATAGCAGGAGGGCTATTATGCCGATCGGTATTATTATCAATGCATTGTCCGTACTTCTTGGTGGCATTTTTGGCGCATTAGGCGGCAAGCACATGTCAGAAGGCTTCAAAACTGGCTTGAACATGGTTTTTGGGGCGTGCTCCATGACCATGGGGATCTTCTCCATCGCGCCAATGAAAAACATGTCTGCCGTGATTTTCGCGATCATCTTAGGCACCGCGTTAGGCCTGTTGATTCACTTAGGTGATTTGATCAATAAAGGCGCCAAAATGATGCAAACGTTGATCACCAAATTCATCCCAAACACTTCAGAAGGCATGAGCGAAAAAGAATTCGATGCCACTTTGGTCACCGTGATCGTCTTGTTTTGTGCCAGCGGTACTGGGATCTATGGGGCCTTAACTGAAGGCATGAACGGCGACACGTCGATTTTGATCTCCAAGTCGATATTAGATTTCTTCACCGCTGCCATTTTTGCCGCAAACTTAGGTTACGTGGTGGCGCTGATCGCCATTCCTCAGTTTATTTTGTTTGTGATCTTGTTTTTCGCCGCTGGCTTCATTTACCCATTGACCACGCCAAACATGATCCTCGACTTCAAAGCTGCCGGCGGCGTGTTGATGTTAGCCACTGGTTTTCGAATGGTCCAAGTCAAAATGTTCCCCACTGCCGATATGATCCCTGCGATGGTGTTAGTCATGCCGCTATCGTGGTTATGGATGACGGTGATCATGCCGCTACTGGCGTAAGCTTGATCAATGGTTTCGTTATGATTGAATCCTCAGGTGCGCCGCAATCAAAAAAGTATCAACGCCAATGTCCACCCCTGGCGTTGATACTTTTTTTGATTCAATGACGCTTCATTTAACGTGGTTCGTCGGCGTGCATGCCACCAATAAAGGCCATTACCAGCGCGACA
Source organism: Lacticaseibacillus salsurae (assembly GCF_045862175.1). Classification (NCBI taxonomy): domain Bacteria; kingdom Bacillati; phylum Bacillota; class Bacilli; order Lactobacillales; family Lactobacillaceae; genus Lacticaseibacillus; species Lacticaseibacillus salsurae. The sequence goes on from NZ_BAAFZI010000008.1 coordinate 20,953, forward strand.
AAAGCAGCCACGTAAAGCCACACTGAAGCATGTGCCAAAACCAACACCACCACCATGACGATGCCTGCACACAAAAGTAAGGCATCGCCGAAATTCATCCTGATTCCGATCATGATCAGCTCTTTGCTCCATTTCTTCAAAGATCAACACTAATTGCCGGATGCATCGGACTGGCCAGGCATGAAAAAAGCCTGGCTCGTGCCAAGCTTAATCCATTACGCCTTTGAACATGCCTTCTTCAAGCCAAGCGCGCATCAACCGGACGGCAAAGCTTTGGGCTTGTTCGCCACCAAGTTCTGGTTTGGTGGCTTCGATCACCCGGCCCAACGCTTTGGTAGTAACGGTGTGATCCGCGATCATTTGGGTCATCATAAACTGGTTGAGCTCATCGATTTCGCTTTCGGTAAAGCCAAATTCGAGGTACAACAGCGAACTCGAATGGATATTTAATTTTTTGTTAATGCGACCTAACACGTCTAGGATCAAGATGCGGTCGTTGTCTTCTTCTCCCATACCTCAAAGCTCCTCATCAATTTCACATTAAGTATAGCATAGCCATGAGCGGCATGGAAAATAATCTCACCCGAAAATTTTGTGCTTCAACGCGACAGCTGTTGGCGTCGCCGCCAAGCCGCCTTCACCAGTTTCACGCAAGCTACTTGGCAACTGGACCCCGACGCGGCGGACCGCTTCGATCACTTCATCCGTTGGAATCACAGAGAGCATTCCCGCCAATGCCATGTCAGCGGAGATCATGGCTTGGCTGGCACCTAAGGCATTGCGTTTGACGCAAGGCACTTCCACCAAACCAGCCACTGGATCGCACACCAACCCCATCATATTTTGCAACGTGATGGCGACCGCGGCGCTGGCTTGTTCGACGCGACCACCTTTGGCGATCACCAAAGCCGCGGCTGCCATGGCTGCCGCTGAGCCGACTTCTTCTTGGCAGCCGCCTTCAGCCCCGGCGATACCGGCATTATTGGCGATCACCAAGCCGAATGCGCCAGCGGTGAACAAGAAATCGATTTGCTGATCACGGCTCATGCGTAAACGTTCTCGCACCGCCGTTAACACCCCCGCCAAAACCCCGGCAGACCCAGCAGTTGGTGTGGCACAGATCAGCCCCATTTTGGCATTGACTTCATTGACCGCCACGGCATTGCGCACGGCTTCTAAAATCGGGTGGCCCGACAAAAAGTCCCCAGCATCCAAATAAGCGTCCATTTTTTTGGCTTCGCCGCCAGTCAAGCCGGTCAGCGAATGCACGCCGGTCACGCCTTCTTTAACAGATTGCGCCATGACGTCGAGGTTGCGCCCCATCAATTGGCGAATCTGCTCACGACTGCGCGTGGTGTTGTCCATTTCTGTCGCGATCATCAATTCCGCTACTGACGGGTAATCATGGCTTTGTGCCACTAATTCTTCGATCGAATAAAACATGATTTCTCCTTTTACTCAAAAAACGTGACGTTGACCATATGCGGCAAAGCTTTTAACTGCGCCAAGATCTTTGGCTCATACGCGTCCACTTCAATGATCATGATCGCGCGTTTGCCTTTGGCTTCGCGGGTGACGGTCATGGTCCCGATATTGATCGTCGCTTGAGAAAAAATGTTGGTCACGGCAGCGATCATCCCAGGCACGTCATCATGGATGGTGATGTAAGTCGGCGTGCCCATGGACAACGAGATCTTAAAACCGTTAAGTTCGGTGATGCGAATATTGCCACCTCCGATGGATTCGCCTAGCACCGATAATTTGTGGTCACCTTTTTGCAAGACGATCCGCGCGGAATTGGGATGATCGACTTTGTCTGATTTAGGGATAAAGGATACTTTGATGCCAGCTTTATATGCCAACTTCAATGAATCTGGCAGTTGCGGGTCATCTGGCGCCATGCCTAACAACCCGCCAATGATGGCAACGTCGGTACCGTGGCCGCGGTAAGTTTTGGCAAAAGACTCGTACAAGTACACATCGATGCGCTCTGGGGCTTCACCGAAAATGTCCCGCACGACTTTGCCGATCCGCGACGCGCCGGCAGTATGTGAGGAACTCGGCCCCACCATCACTGGGCCGATAATATCAAAAACACTGTGAAATCGAATATCTGGCATGAATTTGCTCCATTATTTGTTTTGTGTGGTTTACGGACGTTTGAGTTTGGGACTCCGGTTGGTCGCGGTCGCCTTAGTGAGGGTCCTCAGCAAAGCTACGGGATGTGTCGCTACGCTCCCCACCCGCCGGATCTCGACTTGCGGAACGCTGTAGGCGATAAATCACCAACAACGTTCTCACGATGGCGACCGCGACCAACCTCCGTTCCAAACTCAAACGTCCTACGCTTCCGCCGCTTTCTGCGAATCAGCAGCGATTTAACGTGACTTGGCACTAGTATGCATGACCTACTAGTCGAATTTTTTTCGATCCAGTAGACGTTTCCGATCTGACGAAAAACTGCGAGCTCGGCTTATGAACCGATCGAACCACCGTAGAAAAGCTGTGGCCGCAGGGGAATTGGCATAACGAAAGAAAACTGGCCAATTGTCGTGATCGTGAAATCAAGGATGACGCTGAACTTTGGCGGCATGCGCAGATTTCACCGGCAGATTTTGAAACAGCGGGTTTTGCTGGTTCAAAATCTAGGCGCAAGAACATCGGCGGTTTTTGCCGATTTCTGAAGCCGGCCGCACGGCAACTTGGCCAGTTTTCCGCAGTGGCGCCAATTCCCGGAGTCCACAGCTTTTCGGCTGTCTGGAAATCATTACTTTCACACGGTAACACGTTTGGCGCATGAAAAAAAGCGGCATTGCGCCGCTTTTCGTCAACTTACAGATTTGGATCCATTTTGAAAGTGAGCTTGGACAACTCAGTACCTTGAGTCATCAACTCAAACAAGAAATCGCGCGTGGTGGTCATGTAGTGATCGACGATGCGTTGATTTTGTTGGGTCAAGTAAGCCGTTTGCGCCGCGCCGTCAAGCGTCAAGGCGTGAGTTTGAATCTCAGCAATCGCTTGGCGCGCCCATTGACTTAAATCCTTTTGATAAGCCAAGTCGGCTTCGATGAAGTCTTCATAATGACTTTCGACCACCATGGCCAACGCTTCAAACAGCCAGTAGGCCGAATCCAAAGACATTTTGGCCGGCACCTCGCTGTAGGCTTTGGCGATAGCGTCAGTGTTGGCAAACATTGGCACATGCGGGCAAAATGTTGGGATCCCAAAGCCGACCCATTGCACCGCCAAGTCGCCCATTTGCAAAATATGCGAGTTGGCGGTCCGTGACAAGGAAATCGCGCGATAAGTCAACTTATCATGCATCGAACCGTTGCCTAACGGGTCATATTGGGTCTCGTCAAAGTGGGACTTCAACACATATTGCACGTCTTCGATACTGAGCTTGCGGCTAGGTTTGCGGATAAATGGCAATTCTGCTGACTCAGGGTCTTGGGTGGTGTCTTCTGGGTTGAAGTACTTTTGGGCAAACCAAACGCGTGGCGTGTTGTAGTGATGATCTTTTTTGGTGTCAGTCCCAAAAATATGGCGGAAATTGAAGCCTTCTGGGTCTGGGTTCAAGTGATGCTTTTCCACAAAGTCTTGGATCTCTGGCGCCCATTGATAATTGGCTGGGTCGTTGAAATCGATTTGTTGGATCGCCACTTGATTGGCGGCAACGGCATAACAATCATCTGGAATGCGCACTGCGACCCATTGATGGCCGGTGACGATCTCCATGTACCACACTTCATCCGCGTCGATGAACTGGATGCCATTGCCTTCAGCGGAGCCATACTTGGCGACTAATTCGCCTAAATATTGCACGCCATGACGTGCAGAATCGATGAAAGGCAATACCAAAGTGGTCAATGCGTCTTCGGCTAGACCATTAGGCACAAAGGGATCATAAGCTAACACGCGTTCGTTGGCATATACCGATTCGGTGGCAGATTCGCCGACGTTCTTGCTGTTAAAGCCGTCTTCTTCATTTGGCCCAGCAGACTGATCCACATTTGGTGTGGCGGTATAGCGCAAGCCGCTGGCCGGCAGTGGGACAGTCAATTGGTTATAAGCCGAGACAAAAGTTTCTTGGCGGCCAGAAACTGCTGGTTGCACGATCACGGCTTTGGGATGGATCGCTTTAAGGCGGTCTTCATTGCGTGAAATATAAGTCGTGCCTTCCAGTGATGCCTTTTTCCCTACCATGATCGACGTACATGCAGAACGTTTGAATGTCATTGTGCTTCCTCCTATTCAAAAACCCAACCAATTATACTATTTCTCAGCGCGCAGACGCAAAAGCGGCCCCACCATCGCCAAACTCATCAATACCAACAACCCTGCGGCCAAACCGTTGCCAGTCGGTTGACCTGGCGTGAGGATGCCAGACACTTGCAACCCAATGCCGATCAACCCGATCAAAGACCCACCGGCGATCAAGCCACTGGCCAATGACACCCCAGAGTCGATGCGGCGCTTTTTTAAGGCGGCATCTTTAGACGCGTGTTCCACCAGCAAACGCAACAAAGCACCCACTAAAATCACGCTGGTGGTGGCCATTGGCAAGTAAAACCCTAACGCCACTGTCATGATTGGCAGCTTCAACAACCAGCACACGATACCAAGCACCGCGCCGACAATGATCATGATCCAAGGCAAGTGCCCAGACATGATGCCGGCAGTGAGCGTGGCGATCAAGTTGGCTTGCGGTAAACCAAATGGTGGGTTAGCACCAGTGACTGCCAGTTGCGGCGCCAACAAACTCATGGTGCCGATCACCACCACCACGCCGACTAAAGCGGCGATGACAAAATATTTTTGCATCCGCTGGCGATCGCCTTTGACCAAATAATTGACTTTTTGTGTTTGAGTGTAGGCCCCACCGACGGAAATCGCCGTGACGATAAAAACGCCAAACAACAAGAGCCATTGCGTGTGTTGGCCGTCACTCCAACCGCACAGCACAAACACCAACGTCATGATCACCAAACTGGCAATGGTCATCCCAGAAACCGGCGCATTGGAACAGCCGATCGTGCCAGCCATACGAGCGCTGACGATGACAAACAATAACGCCAAAACCAATGATAACAAACCGGATATCAGCACCAGCCACAAGTTATCAGCGACCAGCAAGCCGACGGCAAAGATGCCTACCGCCGCCACCGCCAAGCCGATCAATCCCAAGGTGTCTTTTTGCGAGGCGTCTTTGGCGTGCAAGGTTTGCTTTAAGGAAGTTTGGATCACCGGCAATAACTTCAACGCCCCGATCAAACCGCCACAAAGCATCATCCCCGCACCAATATATTTGGAATACGCGCCAGCTAATGCGTCCACACTTAAGGCGTTGACCGCCGCTTCGGCATTCCACACTGTGGCCGAGTCGCCTGCCATATGCGCAAAGTAAGCCACCAGCGGGGTGATGCCAAAGTTAGCGAGCAAACTACCGGCAAACATGGTCACCGACACTTCTAAACCCACCACAAAACCGATCCCAGCAAGCATCGGATTGACTTCTAACGCAAATTTCCACCGATAGCTCGCATTGCCAAAAAAAGTCATCGTGGTGTTGACCCAGCCTAACACTTGCGTCGATAACGCCGTCAAAATACCACCGACGCCAAAGCCCCAAGCCATTTTGGTCAAAGAATCGCGATTCCCGTCGCCAGCCGTCAAAGCCGTGGCGATGGCTTGAGATTCTGGGTAAGCCAATTGGCCATCTTGTTCCACTACCATATAATGTTCCACGATGCTAGCGACGCCAACGGCAAACAGCACCGCCAACGCCCCGACGGCAATGCCAACAAAGAAATTCACCTTGCCGCCGATCAAAATGATCGCTGGCACCACATAGATCATGCCACTGGCAATGGATTCGCCGCCGCTAGACATGCCTTGGATCAAGTTCTTGCCTCGCATCCCTTGGGCGTGGGCGAATGCTTTGACTAACCCAGAGCCGATGATCGCCCCAGGAATGCCGGCGGCCACAGTTAAGCCGGCTTTCATGCCGGAATATGCCGTGCTGGCGGCAAAAATGATCGCCAACACGATGCCGACGATCGTGACAAAAAGCGCGCCAGCAGGTTGTTGTGTCGATTGCTTCATGGTATCCTCCATTAGTCTTGTCTTTGTGGCAAGCCTAGCGGAATTTAAAAAGCAGGACAATAGTTGTGAGAGAAGCCTCACATTTTCGTGAATTAGTCGCACAAAATGGATATTAATCGGCCTTATTTTTATAAAATCGCTAAATTTCCGAACCATACGCTGGCGTTGTTTCCCCTGATCATTATTTTGATATTGGCTTTTCTGAGGAGCTTCTCGTTTTCTCATGGCTTTCACGTGTATAATCAAATCAATCAAACCATTGGAGGTACCTTCATGATTCGCCCTATCAACCACGACCCGCTAAGCTTAAGTCAACAAGCCAAGCCGGCCACACCAAAAGATCAAGCGCTGATCGCGGATCTGCATGACACGCTGGCGGCGCATCGCCAAGCGTGTGTCGGCATGGCCGCCAATATGATCGGCGTCAATCGCGCGATGATCATTGCCTCAATGGGCGTCGTCGACATGGTGTTGATCAATCCACGGATCATTGCAAAATCTGATCCGTTTGACACCACAGAAGGCTGCTTATCGTTAACTGGTGAGCGCGCGTGCACCCGCTATCGCGAGATCACGGTGCAATATTTAGATGAACAATGGCACCCCCAAACGCGCCAATTCAGCGATTTCTTTGCGCAGATCATCCAACATGAATGCGACCATTTGGCTGGGATCTTGATTTGACCCGCCGAACAATTGAAAATTGTGACAAAAACAAGCTCAACGGCTTGTTTTTTTAATTTCTCCAAATTCATTCAAAACGCCGGTAGCCTTTTCACCATGCCGTTTAAGGCATCATCACTCACTGCTTTGTGCTGGCAACGTTTGCAGGCAACGCGTTATAATTAAGGTGTTTCAAAATAGAAAGGAATGTGATACCGATGAAAAAAATCATCAATGATCCTGCAGCAGTAGTCCCAGAAATGGTCGACGGATTGGTGCGCGCATATCCTCAAATTCTTGAACAGATCCCTGACACCACCGCCGTTGTCCGGACGGATAAAGACTCAATGAAAGGCAAAGTTGCCGTCATTTCAGGAGGCGGCTCTGGCCACGAACCGACCCACGCTGGGTTTGTCGGCAAAGGCATGTTGTCTGCGGCAGTATGTGGGCAAGTCTTCACCTCGCCGACACCAGATCAGATCTATGCCGCCATTAAAGCCACCGACCAAGGCCGTGGGGTCTTTATGGTAGTCAAAAACTACTCTGGCGACGTGATGAACTTCGACATGGCCAAAGATATGGCGGAAATGGATGACATCAAAGTTGCCTCGATCGTCGTCGATGATGATATTGCGGTGGAAAATTCTCTGTATACGCAAGGTCGCCGCGGGGTGGCCGGAACGATCTTTATGCATAAGATCCTCGGCAACGCCGCCCAAAACGGGGCTAGCCTAGAAGACTTATCCAAACTCGCCAAAGCAGTTTTGCCACATATCAACACCATTGCCGTGGCTTTGTCTGCCGCCACCGTACCAGAAGCTGGTAAGCCTGGCTTTACATTAGCTGAAGATGAAATCGAATATGGCGTGGGCATTCATTCTGAACCTGGCTATCGCCGCGAAAAACTGCAACCAAGCAAAGCGCTAGTCGGAGAACTGCTGGCTAAGCTTGATGATTCCTTGCATTTAGACGCCAAGAAGCAATATGCCGTGTTAGTCAATGGCATGGGCGCCACACCTTTAATGGAACAATACATTTTCAGCCATGACTTGTTTAACGCTTTGGCTGAAAAAAATATCACCCCAGTATTTTCAAAAGTCGGCAACTTGATGACTTCCATCGACATGGCCGGCATCAGCTTGACCATTTTTGAATTGGCCGATCCGCAATGGCTCAAAGCCTTGCAAGCGCCAGTTGAAACGATCGCTTGGTAAGAAAGAAGGCATTATATGTTAACTCGTGAAACTGCTCGTTTGTGGTTGGAACACTTTGCGGCGTTGATCGACGCCAACAAAGCGCACTTATCTGATTTGGATACGCCGATCGGGGATGCCGATCACGGCAATAATATGGCCCGCGGCATGGATGCTATGACAGCAGCTTTAAAAGCCAAACCTGATTTGGACTTGGCTGGCGTCTTTAAAGCCACTGCCATGGCCTTGATCTCCAAAGTCGGCGGTGCCAGCGGCCCATTATATGGCACGGCGTTTTTGGAAATGGCCAAAGCGGCGATAAATTCTGCTGACTTGCCAACATTATTAGATGCGGCATTAGCTGGCGTGATCAAACGCGGCGGCGCGCAAGTTGGCGATAAAACCATGGTCGATGCCTGGACGCCTTTGGTCCAGGCCGTTCATGACGGCACCTTGAGCCAAAGCGTGATCGATGACGCCGTGGCCACGACTGAACCATTAGTTGCCAAAAAAGGCCGCGCTGCTTATCTTGGCGAACGCGGCATCGGCCACATTGACCCAGGCGCGCAAAGTACCGGGTATTTGTTCCAAGCCTTACTGGAAACGGAGGGCGCGCTATGAGTTATGGCATCGTGATCGTGTCTCATGTCCCAGAAATCGCCGCTGGATTGCCGAAATTGCTCAGCCAAGTGGCACCACATATCAGTATCACCCATGCTGGCGGCACAGATGACGGCGATATCGGCACCAGCATGGCCAAAATCACTGAAGCTTTTGAAGCCAATACGGCGGATGAACTGTTGGCCTTTTATGATCTGGGTTCTGCGAAAATGAACTTGGACATGGCCATTGAAATGGCAGAAAAGCCGGTGCACTTATATGATACTGCCTTGATCGAAGGCGCCTATACTGCCGCGACTTTACTTGAAGCCAGCGTCAGCTTGGCAGATGTGGAAAAGCAATTGAACCCTTTGGTGATCAAATAAGGAGGAGACCGTCATGAACGGATTTTTAGGTGAATTTCTCGGCACCATGGTGTTGATCGTTTTTGGGGTCGGCAGCGGGGCTGGCAACAGCCTTAAAGGCACCTACTCCAATAAACAAAACTGGACCTTTATTTCCTTGGCCTGGGGTTTGGCCGTGACTTTTGGGGTGTATGTTGCTGGCCAATTTGGCGCAGCAGGTCATTTGAACCCAGCCGTGACCTTGGGCTTTGCAGCATTTGGCTTTTTCCCATGGCATGAAGTGCTCCCTTATTTGCTAGGGCAATTCTTAGGCGCATTTGTCGGTGCGGTGATCGTCATGATTCAATATTACCCACATTTCAAAGCCGCCAAAACGCCGCAAGAAGGCAATAACGTGGGCATTTTTGCCACTGGACCGGCAATTGCTAATCCATTGTTCAACTTTTTAAGCGAAACCATTGCCACGTTCTTCTTTATCTTCACGTTGTTGAACCTAGGCGATTTCACCAAAGGGTTGAAGCCATTGATCGTCGGTTTGTTGATCACCGTCGTTGGCCAAACACTTGGTGGGACCACTGGGTTCGCCATCAACCCAGCGCGTGATTTTGCGCCAAGGTTGGCTTATTCGATTTTACCAGTGCCAAACAAGTCTGACGCCAATTGGGGTTACGCTTGGGTGCCGATTTGCGGGCCGATCGCCGGCGGGTTGTTAGCTGGCGCTTTGCAAGCCTTGTTAGTTTAAGCCTAGCCAAATGAAAAGTCGTCTCCGCTTGGAGGCGACTTTTTTTGCGTTACAGGGTTTTGACGAAGAAATGATCCATCGTGGTGTGCGGGCCAGCATGCATCGGACCAGCCAGCGGCGTCCAATGGGTATGGGTGTAAAGCTGGATCGCCGCTTGCAAATTGTGATGGGTCTCTAAATACAATTGGGTGTAGCCCGCTGCTTTAGCACCAGCTTCAACTTGGGCCATCAATTGATGGGCTGCGCCGTGTCCGCGCGTTTCCGGATTGACGTAGAGTTTTTGCAATTCAGCGGTGTCGCCTTGATATTCGGCAAACCCGCACCCCGCCAACACTTGATCCAAGTCGTCGACCAACACCCAATAGCCGCGCTTGGTATTGGCGGTGTAAAAGCCGTAAAGATCATCTAATTGCGGATCATAATACGCCGTGCCTGGCTGATCCAGCTCAGCGGCTTTCAAACAACTGCGGATCAACGCAGCAACGGCTTGATTATCTTTAGCTTCCATACGACGAATGGGCATGCAGTCACGAGCTTTCTGTGAAAATGTTTCACCAAATTTTAATTTCCATTCTCGCATAATGGTGTCAGATGTCAATGGCTATGCTACACTTAGCCTATCTTTCAAGAAGAAGGCTGACTATGTTTACTTACCGAATCGATGATGAAATATCTTTGGCACTCCCACAACCACACGTTGATGCTGCCCCGCTGTTTGCTTTGATCGATCAAGATCGGGAAACTTTAGGCGCATTCTTGCCTTGGGTCGCAAACGTTAACTGCATCGAAGATGAAACCGAAAACTTGACGGCAGACCTTAAACGCATTGCTTCAGGAGTAAGCTTGAACGCCGTGATCCATTATGGGGATGCCGTCGCTGGCATGATCAGCTTTAACCACTTGGATCATTTGAATCATCAAGCTGACATCGGCTACTGGCTCGGTACTGAATTTCAAGGCTTAAACGTCATGCACCGCGCAGTTTCTGGGATGTGTGCGTTAGGGTTTGTCGATTATGATCTGAATCGTTTAGTGATCCGCGCCGCCATCGACAATGTTCCTTCCAATCACGTCGCCCAAAAAGCTGGTTTCACCTTAGAAGCGCGTTTGCGCGAAGCAGCGTTGCTGGCAGATGGATATCATGATGAAAACCAATATGCCCGGCTTAAAAATGACTAACAAAATTCCAAACTGATGTCAAAAGACCTTTGCCAAGCAGCGCCTAGAAATTCTAGGGGCTACTCGACAAAGGTCTTTTATTTGCTCACCATGCCGAAATATCAGTCACCAACAAACGGCCATCTTCGGCATAAGCCAGCGACCACACTTCCGTAAAGCGCGTGATCAACGCATCATCGCGCGTGGCCGCATTTGCTCGCGGCGTCCGACTTTCGATTGTGAAATAGGTTTTGGATTGGGCAGTGACCACCACTTTTGGGTGTTCCGCGTCGCCTTGGCCACTTTGCGTATCGACGATCACCAAGCCGTCCATGTGCAATGTTTTGCCGGCATGCGCCCATTGCTCAAGTTGGTGTTGCAGGCGATGCAAGCAAGCGGCGGTGGCGTGTTGGGCTAAAGCGTCAAGGTCTTGATCCAAGCGCGCCGTTTGCACTTGATAAAATAGCGTCGAAAATTGTTCCGCCAACTGTTCATCGATCGGCGATACTGCGATCCCCCGCGCCGGTTTATCGCTGTTTTGAGCACTGCGCCGCCACCAAAGCCAAATCACCAATAAGATCACGACGACCAACACACCGCTGCCACCTAAGCTGCTAAAGCGACCGCGCATCAACATGCGCCGACCCATCATGCGGGTAATGCGTCCCATGCCCATTGCGATTTCAAACATTGGCCGCCACCTCCTGTTGAGCATGATCGAGCAACGCTTGCACGCGGCTAGCTGGTTGCGCTCCAAAAAAGTGGCCGATGATCTGTCCATTTTGCTTCACCAAAACAGTCGGCGCACTTTTGACGCCAATGGCTTCAGCGACTCGGAAATCTTGATTGATCGACAGCGCCACAAAGCGGATGGCGTGATTTTCTGGCAGCTGAGCTAAGTGCGTCAACACCGCATCCATGCGCTCACATCCAGGACAAAAATCCATCCGAAAATCGACCACTACGATCCCAGTAGCAGTTGCTTTGGCATAATCTTGATCATGGATCAGCTGAATTTTGGACATGGCAGTCGCTTCCTTCATCTTTTAGTTTACCCCGGAAAGAAGTGGTCTGCCAGTCAGCATGCGTAAACTTTCGTGCGTTTTTAAGTTTCTTAGGAATTGTTGCTAACTCAGTCAAAAAGCACCTGCCTCAGCAGATGCCTTCCCCCTTATTCATACCGTTCATACGCACAAAAAGCTTGATACCCTTTGGCTTGTGCTTGCGCCAAAGTCATCGCTTGGGCGCCGCCGTAACGTTGCAACCCACGGCAATTAGGATCTTTGTGATAGCGTCCAGGGATCGCGGCGCTGACGTAAACCGTTTCACTTTGGGCCGTATCTGGTACTGGCGCATAATCATAATGCGGCGTGCTTGGCGCTTGGGCTGGCCGTGGATCTGAATACGCGCCTGCTTGGTGAGTGGCTTCGACGCTGGCACTGGCGGCTTGGCTTTCAGATGCGGCGATGCGATCAGTTTCAGCTTGACTAGCTGATGACGCACTAGCAGCCGATTCACGACTAGCGACTGATTCGCTTTCGGCAATAGACTCACTTTCAGCGGATTCACTACTGGCAATTGAGTCGCTTTGGGCATCGGCGTCGCTATCGTCTATAAATTCATCATCAACGTCATCAGAATCATCATCTTGGGTGTCGTCAGCTAAACTTGAATCATCCGCATAACTCGCCGCGTCTGCTGCTTTGATCCCTAATACCATAAACAAACTCCCCAATAGCAAAATGATCACAGCGACTCGTTTCATTTTCCCTTGTTTGGTCACTAACAGCGGAATGCCAACGATGATGCAAACCGTCATCAACGCTAAATATAACAATGCCATGAACAATATTCCTCCAAGATTATATTCATAATTAAAAAAAACACGCCTGCAATTAAGCAGACGTGGCATCTGGCTCAAAGAGTCAAATTATTGAATTACTTGCCAAGCTTAGTCTTGTCTTGAACTTCCAACTTGTCGTTGAAAGTGTAGACAACAGGTTCGCCGGTAGCCATTTCCAAGTTGATGATATCTTCGTCAGAAATGTTTTCGATGTACTTAGTCAAAGCGCGCAAGGAGTTACCATGAGCGGCGATGATGACGTTCTTGCCGGCTAACAAGTCAGGGGCAATATGGTCTTCCCAGAAAGGAATAACGCGTTCGAGGGTAACTTTAAGGTTTTCACCACCTGGCACGATGCGTGGGTCCAAGTTGGCGTAACGACGGTCTTGGGCTGCAGAGCCTTCGTCGTCGGCGCTCAATAATGGTGGCAAAGTGTCGTAAGAACGACGCCAGATATGAACTTGTTCGTCGCCCCACTTTTTAGCAGCTTCAGCCTTGTTTTGGCCTTGTAAAGCGCCGTAGTGGCGTTCGTTCAAGCGCCAAGTCTTGGTTTCAGGAACCCAAAGTTGATCGGATTCTTCAAGTGCAAAATGCAACGTCTTGATCGCACGGGTCAAAACAGAAGTGTACGCTTGGTCGAATTCAAGGCCAGCTTCTTTGATCTTACGACCAGCTGCCTTTGCTTCTTCAACACCTTTGTCGCTTAAGTTAACGTCGACCCAGCCAGTGAACTGGTTAGACAAATTCCATTCACTTTGACCGTGACGGATAAGCACTAATTTAGCCATCTAGAGATTACCTCGCTTAATATTTTTAGTATCATCTTATGATACCGCATTTCTGAAAAAAAACATAGTTGAATGTCCCTCCTACGATGAGATGATTCAACTCGAAAATCCAGTGTTTCATGCGCTTGTGGTGCAATACTTCATCTTTAGAATTAAATTTCGTTCGGAAGATTTGGAGAGTTCTTATTTTTAACTTGGGTGGTTTCAGAGCTTTTTGGCCATCTTATTTGAAATCTTAGCTTCGTCCGTGCAAAAAAAATAAGCACTAGGCTTATTTTGAACTTTATTCTGCGGCCAAGAGTTCTACCGCTTTGCGAACTTGTTCATCTTTCAGGAGATTCTGAACAGCCTTTTTAGCTTGCGTTTGCTTTTCACGGATAGAAGTATGCTGGGCATCATTTATGGAAATTTCATCAATTTGGTTAAGCACACTTTGACTCCAATCCATCTTAATCTCTTGTGACATTATTTTGCCCTCCTAATCCGTATATTCACGAAATACTGCAATGCTCAAATCGTTAAATTGTTGCTGTTGATCCATTTCAAAAAACTTAACAAATCGGGTCACATTCATCTCGGCCCCTCCCGTGCAACGTATGTTCACTATAACATGCCACGTCTTGTCAGTCTAATCTCAACACACACAATAAAAAATTTGCTATGATGTAAGCGGACACGGTACAATATTTCGGATACCCGACGTAAATGTACCCATGTCAGGAGGTTGCTATGCGCAAGTTTTACATCGCGGTCACGACGATTTTCGTCCTCAGTGTCATTTACTTCATTGTTTACGTGAATTCCATGACCTTACAAACTTTAGTGGACACATCAACATTATGGGGCGGCATTCATATCGCCGCAGACTTTGGCCTGTTTGGCGGCGGGATCACGTTGATCTTGAAATTCGTCAGCATTTTACGCAAACACTAAGCTGATGCCTGGTGATGGTGAGTTTTTTGGTGCAACAACTCACAACTTTATCCACTTTTGCACCAAATGATGAAGATCTGGCGTTTCATTTCTGAAAGTTATCCCCAGATAAAACGAAAGCCTGCGTTATCCACAGTGGACAACGCAGGCTTTTTTAGTCGTCTTCGATTTTTTTGACGCCGATGATATCTAACAAGAAGGTGAAAATCGGGATCCCGACGATCAACCCCCAAGTCCCAAACAGCTCTTCGCCTAGCAACAGCACCACAAAAGTGAAAAATGCAGGCAACTTGGTACGACTGGACATGAATTTAGGATTAAGCACATATGCTTCCAACGCGTGGATCGCCAAGATCATGATGATGATGGTGATGACGCCTTGCATGCCATCGACTGTAAAGGCAATGATCGCCAGTGGGATCGTGGAAATAAACGCGCCAGCTACTGGGATCAGCGACAAGATGAACACCATCAACGCTAACGTGGGGATGTTCGGCATTTTCATAAAGATCAAGGTGATGGTCGTGATCGTGGTGTTCACAAAAGCGATCACGATCTGCGCTTCGATCACCACCCCGAAGGTATCGATGAATTTATCGGCAAAGAACTTCAGGTCGGCAAAATACCAGCCGAATGGCGAACGCAAGAACATGTTCCCAAATTTCTTTAAGGAATCGATTTCCACCGTGAAGAAGAAACTGAGTAGCAGCGACAACAAGAAGGTCACACCCATGGCACCGATGGAGCCGACATATTCCAAAATACCGCCGAGCCACTTTTGAATTTGCGTTTTCAAATTCATTTGGTCGATGGACTTGAGCACCCATTGGATCGTGGTGTTATGCTCAAAGCTCCCGGAATTGTAGAAGTCTAACACCGAATTAAATGAGCTAACTGATTGTTTGACGATTTCTGGCACGTACTGCACTGCCGCATAACTGACACCGGCAATGATCAACAGATACAACGGCGCAACGACCACCACCGCAGGGACATGGACGTATTTGCGCACCAAGTTGATCGCGCGCGTCACCAAGAAGGCAAAGATGAACGTCAACAAAATAGTGCTCATAATGCTGCGCGCCAACCACAACACCAACACCACCGTTGCCAATACTACCCCACGGCGTACCGGTGTGTTGCGCAGAAACTTTTCGTATGTCATCTGAACCCTCCTTATCGGATTTTATTATACCATTGACCGCGCTGATCCTGAAAAATCCAGCACCGTTGTCGCAATACCTGTTTCGAAGACCACAACTCAACAGCTTTAGCAGCGGTAGCAGCCTCTTGTATTTAGACACAAAAATAGCAATGCTCTGGCAGGAGCATCGCCATCTGTGCACCACTTAGGTGATCTTTTCTCTGTCTATATTTTACCACGCTTAAAAGCACTTGCAACGTCAACTGCTTAAGACGACAACACGGCGGCATATACGCTCCTCCCCCAACGTGAACCACCTTTCAAAATCATCTAACGAACTAAAAAAGGCTTCTGTCAAAGAGATCTCCGGTTTACGGGATCTGATTGACAAGAGCCTTTTACTCCGGCCTTTGATTCAACAATAGATCAGTCAAAGACTTTCAAAGCGGATTTGGTGGCATCCGTGGTTTGCGTTAAGTTGCCTTGCACAATGATCCGATTGGTTTCGCCTTCTGTTGGCGACGCACACGTGACCAAGGTGACCAGCTTTTTGCCGGCGACATCATTGATCCATTGGACTTGCGTTTCATCAACAGTGGTTTTGGTCGTGACCGTGTACGTGTAGACTTTTGACATATCGGTCAAATACAATTTGTCTCCGACTTGGACGTTTTTCAATGGCGAAAACAAAATGCCTTGGTTGGTCATGTAGTGTCCGGCTAAGGCGTAGTTGCCTTGACCCATCACTTGATCTGGCTTCATGGTGCCGCCGCCTGTGGACAAGTTCTCATTGGACAAGCCTTTTAGGATCGGCAAGCGCATGTTGACAGCTGGGATCGCGATCTTCCCAATGGCATTGCGGTAATTGGCTGTCGTGGCGGCTTTGGCGACGTGTTGGACGTCAAGGGCTTTAACCGACTTGAAATCAAAATTGCCTTCAGATTTCTCATTTTTTTTGACTGATTTCACGTCGATGGTTTGCATCGTGCGCTGGGATAAGTGATCGACCACAAATAACTTGATCTGTTCATTAAATACCAACGCCAATCCGACCAACAAGCCGATGGTCAATAACACGCGCACTAGCCACACGCGGCCTTTGTTTGCTTTATGCTTCGCCATATGAAACCTCCGAATAACCTTATTTTACCTGATTCAGTGCGCAAATACGATCAATTTATCGGTTGCATTCACGGAACTTTGTAACACGATGCGCTCCGTCGTACCACGCGCGGTGATGCTTGGATACAAGTCAACGCCAGCTTTGGTGTAGCCCAGCGGGTTCACCACTGCCAGTTTGTCCACATGGTAAACGAACGCGCGGTTGTTGGCGTCAGTTACTTTGATCGCACTGCCGATCTTCAAGAGCTTATTTTGGACGAAAACGCCTGGGTTATGCCCAATAAACTCAGTGTTTTGATGATCAGTCCCAGAAAAGATGACATTTCCGCCCCAAGTTTGCGCCGTGAGGGCTGGCGCTTTGGTGACAGCCATGCTGCCTTTAATATAAGGCACTGCCGATTGCAAAAAGTAGATCATATTGGCGCGTTGTTTCAACGCCGAATTCGCGACAACGTTCAACGTCAAAGTTTTCGTCGCCACTGATTTATCAGTCGCGGCAACTTTCACCCCGATGGTCAAGCGCTGTGGCGCCGCCAATACTGGCGCGGCAGTGGTCAACGTGACGGATTGGATCTTGTTACTGGCATAATTGGTTTTAACTAAGCTTTTCAAATTCAACGGGACATCGACTTTAGACGTAATGCTGGTGCTGGTGATCTTCACCGCCGCCGCAACTGGCCGCGCTTGAAAACCAACGATCCCCCCAATGATCAACATTAACCCCAAGATTACTTTCTTCATGGTGAACACTCCCTTATCACCACTTTGCCACCACTTACATTATACAAGTGGCAGCCAATGAAACGCAACTTTTAACCTGGGTCAATTTCTTTAAAAGACAGATTTTCATCAAACAAAATCGGCGCCGCCAAGTCGATATGTTCAGGCCCGACATCACAGCCGATGGCCAACACTTGCACACCCGCCGCTTTGGCATTCGTGATCGCCGGTGCCAGCTCAGCAAAGCGGTCTTTATAGATCGTCATGTCGGCAATTTTCGGCAGTTGCACCACAAAAATCAAGTAACTGGCAAACCCTGCTTGTTGTGCCAAGGTCAAGGTGTGCACATGTTTTAACCCGCGGGTAGTCGGGGCGTCTGGAAACGCCGCATGTGCGCCATTGGCTAGCGTCACCCCTTTGGTTTCGGCAAACCACTGCCGGCCATTAGCATCAACGCCGGCAAAATCTAGCCGCGAATCGCGCCAAGTGGTTTCTGGATGCACCACTAGCGGTTCTTGCAAGCCTGGTAACACCAAACTGCCATCCCGCAACGCGGCGTTGACCACCCGATTCGGCGCAAGGCTGTCGATATTGATCCAACGCCCATCGCGTGCCACCGCCAAAATGTCAAAAGGCGTTTTACGCTCAGGGTTGGCCGCTTTTTTGATGCTGATGTCATGGCCTGGCACCAACAATTCTTTATTGCGACCAGTGTTTGATAAATGCGCCAACACCGTTTCGCCATGTAGCGCCACTTCCACGGTGAAGCGACTGATGCGCTTGATCACTTGGCCGATCTCAACTTGTTGATACTGCATGCTTGCCTCCATTCCAAAAGCAAACGCCTTGGAACCGCGATCCAATAACGAATCGTGACCCCAAGGCGCCTTAAAATCGCTTGATGTCTTCGCTGGTTGATAACGATCAGCGGACGATGATGACGCTGGCTTCAGCTTCGCGGACGATTTCACCAGCAACATGGCCGATGTGTAACTTCCCGCGCCGAATGTGTGACCCTAAAATGATCAAATCCGGCTTGAATGCCGGCAAGATCTCGTCTAAGATCACATGCGCCGGTTTGCCTTCACCGATCAAAGGCTGCACATCTTGGGCGCCAAAGGCTTGGGCTTTTTCCACATAGGTATTTAAATGCGATGCAATATCGCTGCGCCGGCTACTTAACAAGTCAGGTGACAGAGATTGATAAATATTTAAGTCACCAGTTTCCAAAACCGACACAATGCCTAACGGGATCGCATAGATCTTGGCCAGCGTGCAAGCATAGTTGAATGCTTTGCGCGAGGAGTCGTCGTCATCGTCGTCGACCGCCAGCAATAAGCGGTTGTAGTGCATGGATTCAACTTCAAAGTCTTCTTCAGTCGCCATGGTGATGCCTCCTATTTTAGGTTGTCCTAACAAATATCATTATACCCGCCTGTACCACGAAAATGCAAGAGCTTACACCGCTGCGTCCAGGCGCTTCGAGTTGGGCGCCCGGGCGTTTGAATTTGGGACTCCGGTTGGTTGGGCCGACATGGTGAGGGTCCTCGGCAAAGCTAGCCGGGATGTCTCGCGACGCTCCCCACCCGCCGGATCTTTCCCTGCGGCTTGCCGTAAGCGATAAATCGCTAACGGCAATCTCACGATGTCGGCCCAACCAACCTCCGCTCCAAATTCAAACGCCCTACGATTCCGACGCCGCCTGCAACGTGACAGCACTGTGACGGGGGTCGTCACTAGTATGCATAACCTACTAGTGCAAATCAGCTCGATCAATGATAACTGCCCGCCCAGAAAAACTAAAAGCTTAAACTTCTCAAGTCGTAAAATATCCCGCGCTATCAACTACTACCACTAACGGAGAAAAGCTGCAGGCGGAGGCAAAAAGCGCGGAGGCGGGCTGGTCATCAGCCGTGGGGGTCTTAGCGGTTTACCGCTTAGAGCCCAGCGAGAAGGAGATCCACTCGCGGTTTTTGCGAGTTAGCTCCGACGAGCGCCATGGCGTTCCATGACCAGCCCGCCGGAGCGCTTTTTGCCGTAGCCCGCAGGTTTTCGTGCCGAGTCGATTAAGCGTCGCCTTTGTTTTCGGCGAAGAACTGCTTGTAGCGGCCGATGTAGTTGTGGAACATATACTTCATCAAAACCCAACGCTTCAAGGACATGTCCTTGTTGTAAAATACCGTCGTGCCATAGCGGCCGGCTTTTAACAACTGCAAAGCTTGTTGCTTGTATTCATTGTCCTTGGCGTAAGTCTTGAACACAGAGTTGGGTACGCCTAGCCACAACTGATGCTTGGTCGCATCTTGGTTGCCATAAACCGTTGGCGCGTCAGCGAGTTCACCAGTAATGTAGTCTTTAACTGGCCATTGTGCCAAGTTGTAGCCATTCAACGTGACAAAAAAGCTTGAGCGGCCTTGGCGAATGTTGATTTCAAATAACTTGAAGCTGTGATCGCGTTCATCGTACTTCATGTCAAAGTTGGCAAAACCGGTGAACTTGATGGCTTCCAAGAACTTTTGCATGCGGTCGTATAAATCTTGGTTATATTCTGGGATGATCGCCACATAATTGCCGATCGCAGCTGGTGTTGGGTCTTCCAATAACGGATGGCCCAAGCACATCATTTTGACTTTGTGGTTTTGATCCACATAGGCGTTTAACACGCGCATATGCGAGTCATCACCTGGCACGAAATCTTGCAAGATCAAATCGCTGGTGTAGCCATTGTCATAGATCTTGGCAATGATGGTGTTGAGTTCGACTTGTGAGTGAATGGTGAAGGCTTTCTTGCGGCCTTCAAAATGGATCAACAACCATTCCACTGAGTTGGTCGGCTTTAATGCCACTGGAAAAGCAAACGGCGTGGAGATCTGCGCGTCTGATTCATACATGGCTTTGGTAATGATCTTGGTTTTAGGATACGGCAGATCATATTCGTCACACACTTGATAAAAGCTTTCCTTAGAGTTCAGGCGCTTTAATAAGTCATAGTCCACATAAGGGCAGATGAAAGTTTTTTCCAATTCTGGTTTGTGCTTGGATACCAGTTCTGCATAGCCATCCCCACATGCGATCAAGATCACCTTACCGGCTTGATCTTGATACTGTTTGGCGATCTCATTCATGTGTTCGATGAAAGTGGGGTCGGAATCGAAATCCGGGATCAAATGCACATTTACGATTTTGGAAAAGCGCGTCGGTGCTAATTGCACTTTGGCATAAACATCGACAACTTGCCCAGTGAGCTCGTGAAACGAACGCGCCATTCCGTACACATTCATGTCACTGCCTAACAGCACTGGGGTAAAACTTTGATTCTCTGACATCTTTTCAGTCTCCTACTCATTTCGCCATATGACGGTTTCATGACGAATTATAACACAGCCAAGGTTTTGCTCAAAAAAACGCCGCAACTCACCGCGTTAGCGACGCATTCTTAACTTAAATTTTACTGATGGCAGTGATTTTCAGGCGCAGGCTTTCAGATCCTTGGAAGCCATTGATTGAAGTCACAAAAATAGGCTTCAAATCGTATACTTAACGATTCGAAGCCCTTAGGTTAAGGATGAATATGAAGTGACTGCGTTATTATCTAGAATGTTACTTTACCTTTGCTTTCTGAAGCTATTCACTTGTACGAAACCGACGAGTGTTTAGTTACTTGATGTGGCCATTTAACCTGGCTCAGTTTGGTGACAATTGGCACCTGAGAACATCTATTGGAAACTCATGGTTTCGCTTGGATCGTAAAGTCTTGTTATTAGACTTGCGCCTCCATGTTATTCAGATACTGTTACGATGGAACTGTGTTACTGACACGGAATCTACCTTTATGGTGCTTGGTGGAACTGTTCGTTACTGGTGGTGCTGAGTTAAGACCGTACTCTAATCGTTGTGTTGAACTGCATGTTGCACTTTCGAGCAGGTACATGGAACTTAATGCTGATACTTGGCTTTCATATCCCTTCCTTAACCTTGACTAAAGTATATCATCGTCCAAACGGTTTTGCAAGCGCTTCCTAGAAATTTATTTCGTTATTTTTTGACGCCGGCCTTTCTTCAGACAAACCCATGTGGGACAAGGCTTTGCGCATCAAAAAACCGCCGATAACGGACTCATCGACGGAAAAAAAGTTTGGGCTTAACGTTTTTTTAATAAGCAAAGACGCGTTTAGGTGTGGCGGCCCCATAACCGAAGATCCGCAAGCGCCGCGCGTTGGTATCCACAGAGATCACATACCCAGCATACTCACTAGGATCATTGATCCGGCGGTGCCACTTGCGGTTGTAACGCGTGGTCAAGCCGTGGCTCCAGCCCATCAGCGCCGAATTGTTCAACAAGCTGTAATGGATGCCGTTGACAGAAAAGTCTTCTTCCACATGCCAATGTCCAGCCACATAAGCGATGATCTTGCCAGCATTAGCGGAAAAATCAAAACTGACCAACCCGCCAAAATCTGGATGATTGCCACAATTCAACACGCCTTTAAGGCCTTCATTGAATGCCCGCAACAGTTCATGCAACGGCTTGGCGTTATAGCGCAAACCAGGTTTGTTGGGCCGCGTCATCGCCGGCGCATGGGCTAAGATCAAAACATCGCGATCATCGGCGCCTTTAAGCGCATCAGCCAATTCTTGCAGTTGCGCCGCGGTAACGGCGAGATTTTTCTTGATATCGTAATTCTTGCGCCCGGCAATCCATTTTACCGGCACATCTGACGTGTTTAACGTGATCACGCGCACGTTGCCATGATCAAAGACACTTAAGCCATGGCGAGACACACTAGGGCCGCCGACTTGCTGGGCCATTTTTTCCCAAACCAAGTCATGATAGACCCACGGATGAAACGATCCGGCAAAGCGGCGATTCTTCTCGGCATATTTGTCATTATCATCATGATTGCCGCGCGCGATCACAAATGGCACACTGTCAGCGGCATAATCATTGATCATGTTGCGCAAGCGCCACATCGTCAGCACTGCCGGTTCTGAGCCGTCGACCATGTCGCCTAAATGCACGCGCCAGTCGATAGGCAGTTCATTGGTGAGCCAATGCTGTTCTTGCACATGCCAATAACCGTTCGGACCATAAAAAGTGCGCGACAGCTGAGTGCGATCATGCGTATCAGTGATCACCGCCAAGTTTAAAGCTGCCCCAGTAATTTGTGGGCCAACGGTTTGGGCGAATTGTTCCAAATCGCGTTTAGCAAACCGTCGAATCGAGATATTGTGCAAATAATGCATGGAATCCTCCTATCTCACGCCACGATCACCCCGATGCCAAAACCAACCGTCAAGCTGAGCAAAATCAGCAACAAATTCGACACAATCAACTTGAAGGTTTTGGTTTTGACTGGCTGTTGGGCAAACGCACGCGTGTTACGCCATACTGGGATCGCTGCAGCCAGGCTGAGCAAACACGGCCAAGGCAACATTTTGAAAAGCACAGCGATCACGACCAGAATAAAGCCGCCTGCATATAACCCAAACAATCCGATCATCGCGCGGCGTCTGCCTAAATAATACACGATTGTGCGCCGCTTGAGGACAATATCTTCATCAAAATCCGCAATATTATTCGCCAACAGCAATGCGGCGATGGCACATTGCGCCAAGCCGCTGGCGATAAACACTGAAACTAGCGGCAATTGTTGCGCATTGATCCACACTGCGATCAGCCAGATCACAAACCCCATCGTGAAACCGGAGAAGAATTCACCAAACGGGGTACCGGAAATCGGACGCGGCCCGCCGGCATAACCATACCCCACTGCAAAACTGAATAACCCTAATACCATCACAGGCCAGCCGCAGCGGATCGTTAGCCATACCCCGATAGCCCCAGACACCACCATGAAGCTAACGATCAATTGCCAAATGAGGTGCGGATCCAAATGCCGTCTGCCAATGATATTGGTTTTTTGGCGGAAACTGTCAGAATCGCTGCGCTTGAAGTCTTGATAATTATCATTGGCATCCACCGCCATGTTAAACAACAACATTGCCACAAAAAAGCCTACCAGCGCCACCAGATCCAAGCGTTGCGTATGCCACCAAGCGTACAAGGTGCCAAGCAAACACGGAAATACCGACGCGGCTTTGGCTTTCAATTCAACTAATTCAATAAAATCTGCTCGACTCATCCTACTTCACCTGTTTCGCGTTAAGACCAATTCAGCGATCGCCGTTAAGTGATTTTTATTCGGACCACTGGGAAAAGCTTCCAAAGCCTTCATGGCCTGTTGTTGATACGTGATCGCCAATTGTTGTGCTGGCGGGACGCCAAGGCGCTTGATCTCAGCAAAAGCCTGGCTTCGCTGATCGCTTTGCGCAAGCATCGCGGCCAGTTGCTCATCACTTGCAGCCAACGCATAAATAATCGGCAACGAATACACACCATTTTTGAGATCTTGGTCGATCGGCTTTTGCAATTGGGCATTCGTGCCGGTGAAATCCAACACATCATCCACGATTTGAAAACTCATCCCCAAGTTGCGTCCAAATTCACCAGCAAGCTTGGGGTCCACTTGGCCTAACGTCGCCCCAACTTCTGTGGCCAAGCCAAATAATGCCGCGGACTTGCCAGTGATCTGACGCAAATAAGTGGCCACGTCAACGGCTTTAGGGGCAAAGTTTTGCGCCAGTTCGCCCATAAAAATCGCCTGCATCACTTGGGCTTGTGGCGTCAGCGAGAGAGCGGTTTCCGCCAGCAACTTAAAATACACGGCAAACATAAAATCGCCAGCATAAATCGCCGCACGATTGCCAGCAATTGGGGCAATGGTCGGCTCACTGCGACGCAACTTGGCGTCGTCAAGCACGTCATCATGCAACAAAGTCGCCAAATGCAAGGCCTCGATCGCCGCGGCAGCAGTGATCACTTGGGTCTCATTAGATTGGCCAAAGTCAGCAAAATCCAACAACAGCTGGGCGCGCAACATTTTACCGCCAGCTTGGATCTGGGCTTTGACCAAGGCTTCAACTGGTGGTGCTTCTAATTTCACATGCGCCAATAACTTGGCTTGAATCGCGCTTAATCGTGCATCCATGATGCCCACCCCGAATCTAAGTTGATCAGTGCTTGATAATCAGGATCTGTTGCCAGCAGCGTTTGCGGATTGCCTAGGCGTTTGACCTGGCCTGAAGCGATAAATACCACTTGGTCCATCGCTTGCACCCCTTGCAAATGATGCGTCACCCAAATCACTGTTTGCTTTTGTAATACGTCAAAAATCGTGGCCAACAAATCGCGTTCCAATACCGGATCTAGTCCCACTGTCGGTTCATCTAAAATCACCAGCGGCTGCTGTTGCACTAAAATTTGCGCGATGGCCACGCGCTGTTTTTCCCCACCAGACAAACTCAACCCTGCTTCTTGGATCGGCGTCTCAAGCCCTTGCGGCAAGTTGCGCACCAAATCAGCGAGTTTCACTTGAGTCAACACCTGCCACAATTCTTCGTCAGAAGCGTTGGGCTTGGCCAACAACAAATTGGCTTTGATCGACGTGTTGAACAAAAATGGCGCTTGTGGCAACACACTAAACGCTGGATGCTGTTGGTCTTGATAAGTCGAGATCGGCACGCCGTCAACAGTGATCTGGCCTTTCGTTGGCGTTAGTTGACCTTGCAACAGATCCAATAGCGTGGTTTTTCCCACGCCGCTGGTGCCTAAGATCGCCACTTTTTGCCCGCGCGTCACGTTAAAGGAAATGGATTTCAAAATCGCCTGCTCAGCTTTGGGATAAGTAAACCCAACGTGATCGATTTGCAACGTGTGAAACTCAGTCGGCCAAGGCTTCGTCGCGGTTTGTACCAGTGGCGTTTGGTCCAGCGCTTGCAGGCGCTCAAACTTGGCATCATCGCCGACCATAGACACCACCCCATCGCCGCCAGCCATCAAGGGCTCTGCCAGCGGAAAGATCACCAATACCACTGCGCCGACCCAGTTGGCTAAACTCGGCGCTTGGGTCAAGTGCGCGCTGGCCCATACCAATAACACCAGTGGCAATAACAAAAACCAAAGCTGGCTGAGCAACTGCCGCAACTGTGTTTGGCGCGTCAAGTGTGTATGCAAGCGTTGATAATCTTGCCAAGCGTTAGACGCAGTGGCGACAAAGCCAGCTTCTGAATGGCTCAACACCCAATCGCGTTGGCCTAAGATCGCATCATCGACGCCAACATAAGCTTGATGGAGCGCCTGATCGGCCGCGTGGATGGTGGCAGTCTGGCGCAATTTAAAGGCGATCGGCAAGCCCGCCAGTTGTCCCGCAGCCAATAACGCCATGACGAACACATCTTGCCAGGCAAAATACCCAGCCAGCAAACTCAAGATCACTGCCAAGACGCCAGCAACAATGGTCGGCAGTAAACTGCGCAAGAAATAGTTTTGCAGTTTGCCGACATCTTCAGCCAATAATGCCATGCCTTCGCCAACTGGCCGGGCACTTTTGACTTGGAGTTTGCGAAACAATTGTTGCCGCAACACGCTGGTATAATGCAAGACCCAGTTGTGGCTGACCAAGCGTTCTAAATATTGCGCCACTGGCCGGGTGATGCCAAATAGCCGCGTCAACACCACTGGCACATAGATCGCCGCAAATACCGGCATGCGCGCAGCAAAATCGATCAAATAGCCACTGGTAAACATCAACAATGCCGCGCTGATCGCTGTCAGTGTTGCCAAAGCGATCGCCAGCAGTGCTTGGCGGCGATATTGATGCATCGCCAAGCGGACCCAATTATTTTGGTGCATGAAGCTCACCTCCAAGCGTTTGGACCAATTGTTGAAAGGCCTGAGAGTGTTGCGCCAAGTCGCTTGGCGTGCCTGCTGCCACCAGCTGACCATGCGCCATCACCAACACCAGATCCATCACGGACAACCAGTGCAAGCGATGCGTCGCCATGATCACCAAATGCTGGTCGAACAACGGCGTCATGGTGTTTTTCAGGGCCAGTTCAGTTTCGATATCCAAATGCGCCGTGGGTTCATCAAATAACCACACTGCCCGCTTGGCATCGAGCAACGTGCGCGCTAAGGCGATGCGTTGCGCTTGCCCGCCTGAGATCCCGCGCCCACCCGCACCGATGCGCGTTTGTAAACCTTCTGGTAAGGTCGCCAAGAAATCTTGCAACCCCGCTTGATCCGCGGCTTGGGCCACTTGGTCGTCAGTGGCGTTTGGGTGATAAAACTTTAAATTTGCCGCAATGGTATCAGCAAAAATGTATGGCGTTTGGGGAATATAGCTGATCTGCTGTTGCCAATCGGCTTGGTTGAACGTTTCCAGCAACGTCCCATTTAAATCGATCATGCCGCTTTTTGGCGTCAAAAAGCCGGCTAACGTATTCAGCAAAGTGGTTTTGCCAGAACCGCTTGCGCCGATGATCGCGACTTTTTGAAAGCCAGAAAGCTTGAAAGTCACCTGCGACGAGGCTTGCTGGTCACCGTAATGGACCGTTAAGTCCTGCACCTGCATTTGGGCGTTGGCATTCCAAGGCAATACCGGTTGGCTTGCAACTTTAGGTTCTGGTTGCGCCAGTAGCGCCCAAGTCGCTTCAAAAGCAGTTTTACCATTTAACGTCGCGTGATAATCAGCACCAAATGCCCGGATCGGCATAAAGTATTCCGGCGCCAAGATCAAACTCAGCAGTGCCGGCAATAACGTGACGCGCCCGGCTAACAGATCCAGTCCTAAAAATACCGCCACCACCGCGATCGCTAACGTGGCAAAAAAATCCATCGCAAATCCAGACAACATCGCCACTTTTAACACACTCATGGTTTGTTTGCGAAAGCGTTCCGACACTGAATACACGCGCTGATCGTAATCTTTGACCCCTAACCCGTCTAAAGACGCCATGCCGCGCAAGGCATCTTGAAAGTGATTGGTCAACTTGGCAAAGCCGGCATATTGCACATTAGCGCGGTCTTTTGCGGCTAAACCTAAAATCACCATGAAGCCGATGATCACTGGAAACAATAACAACAAGGCGATGCCAGACTTCAACGACTGGATACTGACCGCGACAAATACCGCTATCGGGATCACCAATAGCGGTACTAATTTATTAAATGTCAGCGCCAAATACGCTTCGATCTCAGTACTGCCAGCTAAGAGTTGGGTGACTACCGAGCCGCTACCGATTTGGGCGACAGTTGACGGTCCTAAACGGAACAACTTGTGCAACAACTTGGTAAGCAGTTGGTCACTTTGGACTTGCGCAAACGCTTGGCTGAGGCTTTCGCGGGCAAAAGTGGTCACTTGCCGCACACCATAAGCCAACGCAAATACCAATACAAACGTTGCCACTTGCGCCAAGGCTTGGCCGTGCCACAACAACACGATCGCTTGCGCCAAACCAAATGCTTGGGCGATGATGGCCAAGGCTTCTAACACGGTCAACATGAACAATTGAAGTAATAATTTTTTGGCGCCTGATAGCGCCAATAATCGTCGATCAAACATTGGCAAGCTCCCCCTTGCACCAACAACTTACGACAGTTCTGGGACCCGCTTGTGAAAAACCACATACGCCCAGATGAAATACGCCAACGCGATCGGTAACAATACCACCGTTACGCCAGTCATGATCGTCAACGTCAGATTCGACGCCGACGCTTGGGTGATCAATAACGAATTGGCCGCATTTTTGGCGATCAAGACCCGCGGGAACAACCCGTTAAAAATCAAGCACACCACTAACGCCAACGCCGAGCCGCTGGCGATCAATGACAAGCCTTCACGATTTTTCATGATCGCCAAATGTTCCACCACGATCGCCAATACGATCAAGCCCACGATGAGGCCTGAACTGATCGGCCGCTTCGCAAAAAAGTCAGTGAAGAAAAATACCAAAATTGCAAATACCACCGCGCCAGCATATAACACCCAGATCAGCACCTGGTTATAAGCCAAAGCCCGCTTACGCAAGGCACCAGTGGTTTTTAAGCGGATGAAATTCAACCCGTGCATGAAACACATCAAAGTCACTGCCACGCCGCCAACTAAGGTCAATAAGTTGACTTGTTCGCCGAAGCTGGCATAAATATCCATATGCGCGTCGATGGTCAGCGGTTGAATGATCGCTGTAAAGATCATCCCCAGCAAAAACGGCGGCAACACGCTACCGATAAATAGCGCCCAGCGCCAAATATCGCGACCGGCTTGGCTTTGGGCATGCGCCGCAAATTCAAACGACACCCCGCGCAAGATCAACCCTACCAACACCAAGAAAAATAAAATGTAAAACCCCGAAAACAAGCTGGCATACCACAGCGGATAAGACGCAAACATCGCCCCGCCAGCGGTGATCAGCCACACTTCATTGCCATCCCAATGTGGACCGATGGTGGCGACCAATTGTTTGCGCTCGGCTTCATTTTTGGCTAACAGCCGTGTGGCCATGCCAACGCCAAAGTCAAACCCTTCTAAAACGAAAAAACCGATAAATAAGACTGCCAACAGCAGAAACCATAATAATTGTAATGGGCTCATGACAGCTTCCCCTCCAATGGCGTGATCTCATCGATACCGTAATTCAGCGTACCTGGTGCGTCTGGTCCCATGACCAAGTTCTGATGGCTGAAATACACCATCACCCCGCCCAGTAAGCTGAAAATCAACAAGTAAGCGATATTGGAAAACCATAGCTGACCTGCCGTTGTCGTTGGGCTGATGGCATCTTGAATGGTGTACAGCCCGTAGACGGTCCAAGGATAACGGCCTAATTCGGTGATCAACCAACCAGCAGTGTTAAGCAAAAACGGTACCCACAAGGCGATCCCAAGTAGCCACAAGACCCAGCGCTTGGCGATCAAGGTGTTATTTTTCTTGCGGCTGAACCATAAACCTAATGCCCCCACTAAGGCCAAGGCGACGCCGCCACCAGACATTACCCGAAATGACCAAAACAAGGTCTTCACTGGCACATAATAATTCTTGTCTTTGCCGTATTTGGCTTGTAGCTCGGCATTGGCTGAATCCATGCCTTTCACTTGGCCAGTGGTTTTATGATAAGACAGCAAACTCAGCAAGACAGGCACGTCAACAGCATGCGACACCTGATGATTTTTGCTGTCGATCAATTCCACCACCGTCCAAGCTGCTGGGTCGCCGGAATCTTTGTAGATCCCTTCAGTGGCGGCAAATTTCATCGGCTGATCTTTGATAATGAATTGCGTTTGCAAATCGCCGACACCGATCGCGCCGACGACCGCCACTAAGCCGACAATCAAGCCAACTCGCAGCGACTGTAAGTAAAAAGCTTCATGGTCGTGTTTCAACAAGCGCCATGCTGCCATGCCTGCCACCGCAAACCCAGCAGTGGTAAAGGCGCCAAAAATCACATGCGGAAATTCCACCCATAATTGCGGATTGGTGATCACCGCCCCAAAGTCCACTAACTTCACTCGGCCAGTGGTTTGATTGATCGCAAAACCGGTGGGATGTTGCATAAAGGAATTCGCGCTTAAGATCCAAATCGCCGAAAGCGTGGTGCCTAACCATACCAACCAGATCATTGCCGCATGCATTGCTGGCTTGAAGCGATCCCAGGTGAACATCCACAACCCGATAAACGTCGATTCCATGAAAAACGCCAACAGCGCTTCAATGGCCAATGGTGCGCCAAAAATATCCCCCATAAAGCGCGAATAATTCGACCAATTCATCCCAAATTGGAATTCTTGAATGATCCCAGTGACCACCCCAACGGCAAAACTCAACAAGAAGATCTTGCCCCAAAATAAGGTCATTTGTTTATATAATGGCTTTTTCGTGCGCACGAACATGGTTTCCATAATGGCTGTCACCAACGCCATGCCGATACTAAATGGGACAAAGAAAAAATGAAACACGGTGGTCATCGCAAATTGAAATCGTGCCAACTCCAACACCGTTGCACCCATACTGCCGCCCTCCTTTGCTTTGCCTATGCCGAAAGATCGTGACCAAACTCCCCCAAGCGTTGACGATTCTAGCCATAGACAATAAGCGTTTACATTTGACAGCATAATAATACCGCGGTTAAACAAGCTAACCGCGGCAAGATTCGTAAACATTTATTTGATAATCTGGTGGATCAATGGCGTTGGCGTCGGCTTTTCGGCGGTGATCGTATACGCTGATCGGACCGCATCGACGATCATGTGCGGATCGACTTCGCTGGCATACGCCACCGCTAAGGTATCGCCGACGGAAACCGGTGTCTCTAACTTCTTATGCAAAACCAACCCAGCAGTCAGATCAAGGGTGTCATCTTGTTGGGCGCGCCCGCCGCCGATCTGCATCACTGCCACACCCAAGGCTTTGGTATCGATAGCGCCGACAAATCCGGCACTTTCAGCTTTGATCGCCACTTTTTGGCTGGCTTGTGGCAAGCGTCTGGGGTCATCTAATACGCGCACATCCCCGCCTTGCGCTTGAACCAGTTGCTTGAATGCCCGCATCGCGCGGCCATCGCGCAAAGCGTCTTCAGCCATCCCGATGCCCAGTTCTAAGGTGTCGGCACGCTTTCCTAATACCAGCATATGTGCCGCTTGAGTCACTAACAGCTGATGAACATCTTGGGGGCCGCGACCTTTTAACACTGCGATAGATTCCGCGACTTCCAGCGAATTGCCAATGGTGATCCCTAAAGGCTGATTCATATCTGTGATCAAGGCATGCGCTTTAACGCCATTGGCTTTGGCGATGCTGATCAAGGCTTTGGCCAATTTCTCTGCGGCAGCATCATCTGGCATAAAGGCGCCATTGCCACTTTTGACATCAAACACTAAGGCATCCGTGCCACTGGCAAGTTTCTTGGACATGATCGACGCGGCGATCAAAGGCGTTGACGCGACCGTGCCAGTCACGTCGCGCAAAGCGTACAAGCGCTTGTCTGCTGGGGCCAAGTCAGTGCTAGCTTGAGTGATGGCTTGATGGATCGTCGCCACTTGGTCGATAAATTGTTTGGTGGTGAGCTGTACGTTGAAATTCGGGATACTTTCTAATTTATCCAAGGTGCCGCCGGTAAACCCAAGCCCGCGCCCAGAGATCATCGGCACCGGCACACCAAGGCTAGCCATTAATGGCAACAACGGAATGGTCAACTTATCGCCAACGCCGCCAGTAGAGTGTTTGTCGACTTTGACGCCAGCAATGGCACTTAGATCCAGCCGCTGGCCTGACGCCAACATCGCTTGAGCCAGCGTGGCTTGTTCTGAGTCGGTCATGCCGTTAAAATAGATCGCCATCAACATCGCGCTCATTTGATAATCTGGGATCTTTTCCGCGACGTAATGTTGGATCATCCAATTGATCTCTTCGGCTGTCATTTCGTGGTGATCGCGTTTTTTGGCGATCAAGTCGACCATTCGCATCTTATCGAAGCCTCCTATAAATTGTGCTACACTGATTGAAATTGGAGGGTTGCCCCATGACTTCATTGTATCACCACTTGCCTAAAGTTGAATTACATTGCCACTTGGACGGTTCTTTGTCGTTGGCTGCGATCCGCAAGTTAGCCCATATGGCAGACATTTCGCTACCAGCCAGCGACGCGGCATTGACCCAGCTGGTACAAGCGCCAAGAGATGCGGCCACATTGCTGGACTACTTGCGACCTTTTGACGTGATCCGGCCACTGCTACAAACGCAAGCGGCGTTAAAGTTGGCGGCTTATGACGTGGTCAAACAAGCCGCCCAAGAAAATGTCCGCTATATCGAGATCCGCTTTGCGCCAGAATTTTCCCTGGATCTTGGCTTATCCGTCGCGCAAACCATTGAAGCAGTCGTCGCCGGGTTACATCAAGCAATGGCCGAATTTGATGTGGTCGCTGCGTGTTTGGTGTGTGGGATGCGGCAATCTGACCCAGCGTTGAACGCCCAAATTTTTAAAGCGGCAGCTGAGAGCAAAGGCTTGGCAGGGTTTGATTTTGCTGGCAATGAAGCCGATTATCCCACGGCAGTGCTCACTGACACCATCGCTTATGCCAAAAGCTTAGGCGTGCCCTTGACCTTACATGCCGGCGAATGCCATTGCGTGCAAAATATTCGCGATGCCATCAACCAAGGCGTCCGCCGCATCGGCCACGCCACGGCGTTACAAGATCATCCAGACGCGATCGCCGAATTTGTCGACGCCAACGCGTTAGCGGAGCTGTGTTTGACCAGCAACTTGCAAACCAAAGCCGCCAAGCATTTCGCCGATTATCCATATCCTGCGTTAATGGCCGCCCACGCGCGCCTTTGCATCAATACCGACAACCGCACTGTATCCAACACCACGTTAACGCGCGAATACCAACTCTTTGCCGAACACTTCCAGACGAGGGTCGCCGACTTTCTGCGATTCAACCGCGAAGCTTGTGCCGGCAGCTTCCAATCAGACGCCGCCAAAAAAGCATTAGATCAACGCTTGCAACAAGAATATGCCCCGTATTTATAAGATCAGGCTGTAACATCAAGCGGGCTTAGCCCAACGCACAAGCGCCTTTGCGCCTCGCATTCGCTTTTTGAATGCGTGGTGTGAAGGTGTTTGTGTGTTGGGGCGTTGCTTGATGGCACGCGACTAGGTCAGGCTGTGACATCAAGCGGGCTTAGCCCAACGCACAAGCGTCTTTGCGCCTCGCATTCGCTTTTTGAATGCGCGGTGCGAAGGTGTTTGTGTGTTTGAGCGTTGCTTGATGGCACGCAACTAGATCAGGCTGTAACATCAAGCGCTTTTAGCCCAATACAACTAAAATCAGGCCAGCTCGCAAAATGTGAGCTGGCCTGATTGATTAGAAGTAATCGTAAAGTTGCGTTTGATGCGGGATAAAAATATCTGACAATACGCCAATGGCATAAGCATCCCCATCGACCAAACCTAAATTATACAAATCGCGTAGCCGCCGGACCCCAAAGGTCGCTTTGACAAGTTGTTGCTCAGACAAAGTGACCGCCGGCGTCCCTTTTTTGACAGGTTCAAAGCTGACGCGACCATCGTCAATGGCCAACTGCCACAAGCCACTATTTTCGGGGATGAAGTCATCATTGACTTGCAAGATCACTGGGGCCAAGTCGCTCACTTGGTACGGGTAGCGTTGCATGAAGTCTTGCAGATCCACGATCCGCGCCATCATGTATGCGGTAGCACTGCTTGTTAACACCAAAGGTTCTGGGAACAAGTCATGTAGCGGCGCCAAGTTGCCAGTGGTGTACACGAACTTGGCAAACGCTGAGCGATGCCCGCCGACAAACCGTCCTAACGCGATCAAGGCGTTGAGATCGTCATACATCAACTCGTGCAAGATAAACGTATCGCCGGCGCGCTCGTAGATCACATACCCTGTCGCCCGCTCGCCCATCATCGCCACTGCCACTTCACGTGCTGGATAATGATCGGCCAAGTTCAGCCACCACCAATCGGCACGCACCAAACCGCCGCGGGTGGAGACTTTATTGCGGTCATACACTTCTTGCATCGCGTTGATCGCCGCGGCAAAGCGCATCCGCTTCACTGACACCGCCGCATTAGGCCGCGGCAGTTTGGGAAAATCGCTGGCGTTTAATTCATGCGTCATTTGATCAAAGGCGCCTTCATACCCAAACCGCCGATAAAACGTCGCTGAAAATGGCGCTAGATACGACAGCGTTTCGCCATTTTCGCGCATTTTGGCAAAAGCTTCATGCATGATCGCGGTAATGCCGCCATTACCGCCTGCTTCTGGATAACTGGCGACATACCCAATGCCGCCCATTTTGTAAGTCACGCCGGCAAAATCCACCGCAAAATGGGTGTTTAACAACCCGCTTTGCAAAGGCGCGCCGATGCCCCAAGCATCTGAATGCGCGTATAAACTGGCAAACGCGGCATCGCGATGCGGCGATTGCGGCTTGTTGAACGCATACCGGGCCAACGCATAAAACTCTGCTTCTTGCCCTGCTGGTAGTAATTGAACGGTCATGTTTCTCCTCCTTGATCAAGCACTTTTACAATCAGTATAGACCAATTTTGCTCCTATTGCATCCTTTATGAAAACGCAAGCAAGTCTTCACGAAATCATCACGCCAACTTGAGAATTCCACCACATCCACCAAGTAAATTGAACCTATCGAAAGGATGAGTGCTGATGTTACGAAACGAATTAGAAGTCTTTACCGTTAAACTAGAAACCATCGATTATCCCAATATCCAAGCCCACACCGAAACTGGGGCAGAACTTGTGATCCACACCAATCAAAAACAGCGCGAAGACCCGGCCTTTTGGCAAAGTGTTCGCGCAATTTTAAAAGCTCATTTATGGGTGCCAGTAACCAGGTACCAGCATGAATTATCGGATTCTGATTGGTTGGCGCCTAAGCTTGCCATTTAGCAAACGTGTGCGCCGCCACGATCAACGTCACCATGGCATCTGGGGATAAGGCGTTGGATTCGGTTTCCAAATGGCCAGTCGTCGCCACTGCCCCGATGACTTCCAAGCCGAACTTAATGATGTTCAAGTCCTTTTTAGGTTGGTAGCCGCCTTCAAAAACTGGTTCGTGGTTGTAAGTGAAGTTGAGATGATCGTCAGTGATCGAGCCATCCACATGGTTGACCATCACCCGATCTTCAAGTTCAGCAAGTGGGGCTTTGTCTGCCAACAAGTTCAACTTGTGATCAGATTCATGGCGGTCATAGTGACCTTGCAGCGTATCTAAGTAAGCCGTGGCAGGGTGTTTCAACACCTTTAAATAATCCACAACGGCTTGCACTTTGGCTTCTGGAAATACGGCTGATTTTGCCAACAGCGCATCTGATTGGGCTTCCAGCCAGTCGGCTAATTCACTAATGCTATATTGCTCCATGGGGACCTCCAGTTAACTTTTCTGGTAACTATTGTATCATTATCCGCGCCAACTGTAACCCAGTGGTAACGTCAAAGCTTATGAAAACGGTTATACTAAAAGTAGAAAGACTGAGGAGGGATGCAAAATGACAACACCGACACATGAATTACCGATGTATGACGCCTTCGGGAAGCCGACGGAACTTAAGCCTAAGATCACCTACAAGTTGCGGGTCAAAAATGGCTACATCTTGGCGTTGTTGCCTGATCAGCATCAACGCCGGCTCCCGAATCTACTCGCGGATCATCATCGTTAAACTGTTGCGGTCAAGGCTGTGCCTTGGCCGTTTTTTCTTGCGTTGCGGTCCGAAAAGCTGGCGGCTACGGGGAATTGGCATCACTCCAGAAAACTGGCCAAGTTGCCGTGCGGCCGGCTTTAGAAATCGGCAAAACCCGCCGATGTTCTTACGCCTAAATATTGAACCAGCAAAACCCGCTGTTTCAATATTTGCCGGTGAAATCTGCGGATGCCACCAAAGCCCGGTGTCATCTTTGATTTCACTTTCACGGCAATTGGCCAGCTTTCTTCCGCGACACCAATTCCCCTTCGCCACCAACTTTTCTGCTGCGCAGTCGATGACGTACAGACAAAACCACCCCAGTCGGGCGCATTCACTGACACAGTGGTTTGCCGCTAGTAGGTTATACACACTAGTGCCAAACCATGTCAAAGTCACGCCTCTTGTAAATGATTAAAGGATCGCAGTCATTTGAATTTGGGAGACCAGTCGAGAAAATCTGCGGGCGGAGGCAAAAAGCGCGGAGGCGGGCTGGTCATCAGCCGTGGGGGTCTTAGCGATTTATCGCTTAGACCCCAGCGAGAAGGAGATCCACTCGCGGTTTTTGCGAGTTAGCTCCGACGAACGGCATTGCGTTCCATGACCAGCCCGCCGGAGCACTTTTTGTCGGAGCCTGCAGATTTTCGTGCAGTCACAAATTCAAACGCCAACCTTAGCTTTCCGGTGCTTTTGGCTCCATTAAACTCATCAAGATCACTGCGGCAATAATGATCAAGCCGCCTAACAATTCGGCGCCAGTGAGTACAAAACCCATAAACAGTACCGACGTCAACGTGGCGCCAAGCGGCTCGAAGGCATCCAGCAAACTCACCGCCGTCACTGACACATATTGCAGCGCCATCAAATACAGCAAGTAAGCCACGATCGTCCCGGCGATCACCACAAACGCATACGCGCCCCAATCCAGCATGGACAAATGCGGGATGCGCGCCCACCAAGGGGTATTGATCGACAGCAATGCCCCGCCTAACAGCTGCGCCCATGCCGTCACTGTCAACGGCGAATATGTTTCCAGCAGCGCCGCAGGTAAAATCGCATAAGCTGCCGCGGCTAAAGCTGACAATAGCCCCCAAGTCAACGCTTGGGGACTGATGGCCAGTTGGGTCAAATGGCCTTTGGTCACCACCAATAGCGTCCCAAACATGGCCAAGGCGATCACTAACACATCTAAGCGCCGCGGTAACTCGCGCGTTTTCAAGGCGACGTAGATCACCACCACAACTGGCGACAAGAATTGTAAGATCGTGGCAGTCGGCGCATTGGCCACGGCGACGGCTTTGTAGTAAATATATTGCATGGCGATCATGCCAAATAAAATAAAGATCACCAATTGGCCAGCGGCTTTTTTATTTTGCCACGGGGCTAGGACTTGTTTGCCATCTATGGCAATGGCCAACACCATCGACACCACGCCGGCGAGAACCATTTTTGAGCTGATCAGCCAACTGACGCTGACATGATGGGCAAACAGCACTTCACTAGCAGGGCCTGAGATCCCCCAAAGCATTGCCGCCACCATCCCCATGATGATCCCAAGTAATCGTTTCTTACGCATCACTGACTCCAAGTGTTTTCTTTATTGTAACAAATCACGGCAAATAAAAAGCCAAGGCCAAGACCTTGACTTATCGAACCATTACGCAGTTTTGACGATCAATACATCACAAGGTGCCGTGCGGTTCACGTATTCAGTCACAGACCCAACCAATACGCGTTCCATGGCATTTAAGCCAGTGGCCCCAATGATGATCAAATCGATTTTATGGTCATGTGGGAAGTCCGTTGCGATAACGGTTTTGGGATTGCCAAACCGTACGTGAATGGCAACATCTTCCAAGCCCGCTTTTTTCGCCCGCTCGGATAAACCGTTGAGGTAGCTTTCGGCATCTTGGGTGAGTTGATAAACGGCATCACCGGAGATCATGCCACCATAGCCGCCGATGAACTGCTTGGTGTCAAGGACGTTCAAAATATCCAGATGTGCGTGGTTTGCGGCAGCCACTTTGACCGCTTTTTGGAACGCAAGCTCGGCTTCATCTGAGCCATCGACTGGCACTAACAATTGGTTATATTCTTGGTCCATCTGATCACTTCCTTTATTCTTATAAGATAAGCGTAAGCCAACGCGGCGGCGAAAACAAGTCTTAGCCGCCAATTTTGGCAAGCGCTTGCGAAGTGAAGCCACTGCGCTATTATTTTAAACCCCTTGCAAACGCGAACAGTGACCATCATGTAATAAAAAATTAAATAAATTCTGCGATAACGATTGCATTTTGTGCGTTAAAAAGTTAAATTATTATGTGTAGTGTCAGTCTCAAAAATTTAGAATCGTGGTGAAATATTAATGACAGAAACTGTTGGTAGTGCCTTACGCCAAACCCGTAAGAGCCGCGGCGAATCGATCGTCGAGGTGGCCAAGGCCACGCACACTTCTCCTGCTAGCTTCACCAAGTGGGAAAATGACCAAACTGTTCCCAGCGAACGCAGTATCCGCAAGCTCGCTGATTATTACGAAAGTGATCCGCTGGCGATCTTAGCGTTGGCTTATCCAGACAAATACGCCAAAGCCAAGAATGCTGCGCCTGATATCGAAGGCAAAACGGTGATCCGCCTTGAAGACCTATTGAGCAACAACACCGTATTGACTTATAACGATCAAGTCTTGTCCGCAACGAAAAAAGAACTTGTTGCTAGCTTTGCAGCAGGGCTTGTGATCGCCAGTGCCACCGACCCTGAAGCTGAATAACCATGGCCCGCTTAGAAAAATGGACCCGCAAAACAAAACCCCCAGTCAATACACGTTGACTGGGGGTTTTGTTTGATATTGCAGACATGTTACAAGCATAAAAATAATTAAAAATTCTTAATCACGGCGATGGGCGCGAGACGAAAACACCAAATGGATCTGCTCACGCGCCGCCAAGCGCGCATCAGTAATTTGATAAACCGTATCGATGGATAAGTTAGTGGTAAACAACGTATTCAACTGTGGCGCTTTGCCTGCCACCGGCTGAGCCAATGGCGTGGTGACTGCCGCAAGCATTTGGCCGTTATGTCGCAACAACTTCGCCAACACATGCGTGATCTGGCGTAAATCGTCTTGACCAAGATCAAACGTCCCCATGATCACATCATATGGGCCGGTCAACAATTTAAGTTCTGAATCTGGCATGATCCGATAGCGCAAGCGGTCTGAACTTGCGGTGGCGCGGGCATCAGAAATCGCTTGGGCGTCATGATCGACGCCTAATACTGCAATGGCGCCATGATTGATCGCACAGCGACAAAACCAGCCGTCACCAGCATGGATCGCCAGCACCCGCTTGCCGCTTAAGTTCGGCGCTTGTTTGGCGAGGGCTTGCCATAGCGGTTGGCGATCGCCGGTAGTCGTGGGCAAACTTTCCGGTTGATCAGAATGCATTTTTGGATAAAGGTCTGGCATGACTGACACGTCCTTTCGAAAATCATTATAGCGTATGGTCATCGCGATTGCACCGCCGCTAACCAAAAACCGACCCTTGGCAAGGGGCAACTCGTCAAGGGTCGGTTCAGGCTTGGATCAATCGACAAAAATCAATTCAAAGCGGTTTTGTTTGGTGTCTAAGTTAATGGCCACATGGCGGTTGAGGTCTTCCACCACATTGCGGGCAAACGTCATTTTATCTTCGAAATCTGAGATATTGGCGGTTTCAGGGTCGCTTTTGAAGTCGTAGTTTTCGCCGATAAAAGCCGGGTCAGACACATACTTCAAGTTATTTTCATCATGGCGACTGCCAGCTTTTAACACGTGATCGATATAGCGATAAAGCAAGTTTGGGCTGTAGTGCAATGGCTTCGTCAGCTCAGTGGTGATGGTAAAATCATGCGCATCTGAAATCATGGTGTCATTGACTTGAACTTGGGTCAATCCTTGATAAAGTTTCAACACCCTCACTCCTTTCTTACTACTTCCATTATAAGCCTATTCTAAATAAATAGCGCGTATGTCGCGGCGCTGAGCTGCAGTGACTTTCAACACATCGGTCAAATAATGATCCAATGACCCATAATGCCCGTTGATGGTCATCAGCGCTGAATCCAAATATTCATTGGACACCCCACCAAGCGAACGCGTCGACGCGATGAACGCCGGACCGGCCCCAGTTTGACGCGCTTCATTGACCATGCGTTCAGATTCTTCAGCCAAATACAGATTCGACGCCAAATAATCGCGGCGGATGGTGATCGGATCGACGCCTAATGCCGTCAACAAGTACACCGCCCCCATGCCAGTGCGATCTTTGCCGGCGCTGCAATGAAACAACAACGCGCCATCGCCTTCATTGGCCAATAACAGATCAAAGAATTCTCGATACGCTTTTTGCGCGCTAGGCAAAGTGACAATGTCAGCATAAGTATTCACCATGTTGCGAAACCCGCCAAGTGGATCTTTGGCTAACGCTTGGCGGCGCAATGCTTCGACTTTCACTGAGGCTTTGGTTTCATCAGTCGGAAATACCGGGTCAAAATGATACGCCGCACCTTGAGGCAAGCGATCAGGCTGGTCGCTTTGTTCTTGTGGTGAGCGGAAATCAACATCCACGCGGACACCGTAATCGGCTAAATAGCGCTGGTCGCGATCAGACAATTCATTCAACCGGCCTGAGCGGATCAGCTTGTGATAACGCAGCGTTTGGCCGGCTTTGGTGGTGTAGCCGCCTAAGTCTCGAAAGTTGAAACCATGATGGATCTTCAGCAATTCAGGCATGTTTCTGCCTCCTTTGGGTGATAGGTTC
This sequence comes from Lacticaseibacillus salsurae, assembly GCF_045862175.1. Lineage (NCBI taxonomy): Bacteria > Bacillati > Bacillota > Bacilli > Lactobacillales > Lactobacillaceae > Lacticaseibacillus > Lacticaseibacillus salsurae. The sequence continues at coordinate 61,251 of NZ_BAAFZI010000008.1, forward strand.
AGTATACAAGCCCAGCCAAAAAAACGCCACCAATGTGTTCTCACATCAGTCGCGTTAAATTCGATTTAAAATGCTGGCGGTTCAGTCGGGTCACCCTACTTGAACTACAGGAATACTTCGTCTAACAAGCCATTTAATTCAGTGACGGCGGCGATTTGCTCCATGTCATTTAACGCAGGCAAATCGGCAAATTCGCTATGCGCGATCATGGCTGCTTGTTGCTTAGGGGTGAATTCCAAATGAAATTGCACGCCCATGATGCGGTGATGATAAGAGAAACCTTGATTGGTCACGGCTTGGTTGGTGTAGCGGATCGTGGCCCCAGGCAATTGGCCCATGCCCATCATGTGCCACTGAAATACTGCCAATTCGCTGCCATCAGGGCGGGTGACGGTGCCGCGGCCGAGTTCTGGAAGTGGCATTGGCAAGACTGGCGTGCCAAACGCGCGCACGATTTGTTGGGCGCCTAAGCAAATGCCAAACACTGGGCGGCCGATTTTATCCATACTGCGGATCAAAATACGCTCAGCAGCAAGCCAGGTATGATCATCGTCGACATTTTGCGGGCCGCCGAGTAAGATCAAGCCGTCTAGATCATGTGCATTGATCGGCGTGAGGTTGTCGCCAAGATCTGGGCGCATGACCTTTAATTGAATATCTTGGGCAGCTGCCCAATCGAAGATCAACCCAGGATCTTCATTGTCTTCGTGTTGTAAAACCAAAATTTCCATTGTTGATTACTCCTGATTTCTTAAGCCTTTGACAAATTGCCCATAAATGTCGCCATGCGGATCATACAGCGCAAACACCACTTCATCCCAAGCGCCGTTGAATTCGCTGCGCCGCAATGCTTGCCCAAACAAACGCCCGACAGCTTGTGGCGGATTGCCAAACACCCCGCAACCAAACGCCCCTAAAATCGGGGTGCGCACGCCATTAGCTTTAAAAGCCCGCAACGTTTGTAAGATCTTGTCGGCAATATCGGCCAAGGCTTTGGCTTGATCCAAATTCGGGTAGCGCCGCAAATTCGGTGCCGCAACGGTGACGATATCGACATATTTGCCGACCAAGCGTTGGCCTTCATGATCAAACACTTGGCGCACATGTTGCGAATAGATCAAATTCGGCGTGTTCAACCCGCCATTGGCATCGGCGCGATTTGGCGCATAATAGCTGGACTCAAATTGACGCAACGCCGGCACCAAATATGTGCCTTTGGCGATGCTTTCTTCTTGGGCTTTGGCGCCAAATTCCACCCCGCCGCCAGGATTGGTGGGACTGGCGAAATTCATCACGCCCACATGTTCAAGCGGTTCCGACATCACGGCAAACACATCGGCATTGATCGCGCGCCAAGCGGCTTTTTTGCGGCCAAGCGCTGGGGTCTCAGGTAATGGTGCCGTGATCAAGCGACTTGTCGGCCACTCTGGGTCGGCTTTAAATGCGGCCATAGTTTGGCGAAACATTTGGATCTGATTCATCGCAATGCTCCTTATCGACAGCTTTTCTCCAGCATACCACAAGCCGCGCGTGAAGTTTCTGTAAACTGCTGTTATATTGCGCGCGGCAATGCTAAAATGGACGTAATTTACAATTAGAAATGGGGAATGTTTGAATGGACAGTGGCCAAGTCGCCTCTAACCTACTGGTGATGGTCGTCACCTTCTTATTTGCCGCCTTTTTTGTGGCAAGTGAGTTCGCGCTGGTGCAAAGTCGCCCAAGCGCGCTAGAGGAACTTTTAGATGCGGGTGCAGGCAACCGTAAAAAGTTGAAACGCGCGCTTAAGATGGTCCACAACTTAAACGAGTATCTTTCCACCACCCAAGTCGGGGTTTCCGTCGCTGGGATCATTTTAGGGTGGATTGGGGAAGAAACCGTTGAATTCTTACTTTTAGACCTGCTCAAATTAACGCCGCTACAATTACCTAACGGGAGCTTGCATATTGTCGGCGCGATTTTTGGGGTATTGATTTTAACTTACTTAGAAGTGGTGTTAACGGAAATCGTGCCGAAGAACGTGGCCATCGATTTGCCGATCAAATCCTTGATGTTTGTGGTCACCCCACTACATTACTTCCATATTATCTTCTATCCGTTTGTTTGGTTGTTGAACTCGTCGGCCACAGGCATCGTGCGCTTGATCGGGATGAAGCCCGCTGATGAAGGCAATGAAGTCTTCACCCAAGCGGAAATTCTCAACTTGTCCAAAGCCGCAGTCGGCTCTGGGGAAATGGATCAAAACGATGTCACCTACATGCAACGCGCCTTTGACCTCAACGACAAAGAAGCACGTGACGTGATGGTCGATCGCACCAGCTTGGTGGTCATCGACATCGATACCACCGTCAAAGAAGTCATTCGCGATTACTTAACGGAAGGCTATTCGCGCTTTCCAGTGGTCGCTGACGGGGATAAAGATAAAATTTTAGGTTATGTCTACATTTACGATTTGGTGCGTCAAGCCCGCGTCGATGATTCTGTCCGGGTGTCCAAGATTTTACGGACAATCGTCACGGTTCCAGAAGGCATGCCGATTCACAACATTTTGCAACAAATGATCCGCAAACAAACGCCGATCGTCGTGGTCGTCGATGAATACGGTGGCACCAGTGGCATCGTCACGGATAAAGATATTTACGAAGAATTATTCGGGACGGTCAAAGATGAAATCGATGATGTGTCGGATGAATACATCATCAAAACCGACAAAGATGACGTCTTCAAAGTGTCTGGGAAAACCACGCTGTATGACTTTGAACGCTTCTTTCACACTAAGCTCAAAGCGTTTCAAGAATCTGACATCGTCACCATCGCCGGCTATTTAACCGAAGAACATCCTAACATCAAGCTTCATGATGAAATTAAAATCGATCGCTACACCTTCACCGTCACCGACTTCGCGCGGGGCTTTGCCAATTGGTTTGACGTCACCGTCGGCCCGGAATTGCCACCAGTCGAAGATGACGAAGAAGATGAATAATTATCAGCCGCTGCAGTCTTTACAGGGGCTTTTTTGTTATACTGGGTAAAATACTGGAGGAAAAAAATATGTTGGGCTTATTTTTAGGGATCACCTTGCGCTTTTGTGCGCTAGGGCTACTACTGGGTGCAGGCGGGGGCTTGTTTTTGACCTGGCACCATCAGCAAAAATCGGCAATCGGGATTTGGGGCTTCACGGCGGTTTGGTTTCTCTTTTACGCCGCGTTCGTGTATTTCACCTTACCCACACCAAGTCTGGCGTCGACCATTTCCGCAAACTTATTGAACGGCTTGGTGATTGCCATTGTCTTGGCCTTGTTCGGCGGGCAGTTGCAGTTCAAACAACTGTTATCTTCTAACAGCAAGCACAGCAAAACCAAAGTCGTCAACGCAAAAGTCGCGCCTTTTGCCCAATTGGCCGCGATGTTGTTGATCGCATGGTTAGTCGCCAGTGGCATCTTTGCCTTTCTAGGCATTAAAGACGCCAAATCTGTGGCCACCAGTGCCCCAATCACCCAAGTCGCCACCACTAAAAACGCGCCGTTGCCTGCGGTAGCCACGGCTAAACAAGCGCCAGTCGTCAACACGCCTCAAACCGTTTTGACGCAAGTGAATAATTCACTATCCAATATTAAAAACGCCAACGTCTATGATGTCCAACATGTCCGCGCGCAAATCAATCACGGCCAGTTGGTGTATGTCGCCCCGTTAGCCTTTGACGGCAGTTTCTTTCGGTATTTACGCTATCGGCAAGTCGACGGGTATTTTGTCACCAATGCCACTAGCAAAACCGCACGCCCGCAATTTGTGAAGCGGGCTATGGCCTACACGCCAGAAGCCTATTTTGCCAAAGATGTCCGGCGGAAAATGTATGCCGCCACGGCTAATTCTGGTTATGTTTTGATGGCCAACGCCCCGCAACTGGAAATTTCTGAAAATGGCACCCCTTATTATGTGGCGACCTTAATCAAACGCTTCGGCGCCACCAATCGCCAAGACTTCCGCCATAAAGCCGTCGTCACCGTCAACGCTGTGTCTGGCGCCTTGAAATATTATCGTGATCTCAGTAAGAAGCCATCATGGCTTGATGTGGCCATAGACCCCACCAGCGCCAGTGAACAAGTTGCCGCTTGGGGCAGCGACCGCAACGGCTGGTGGAATGCCAATGGCTGGGGCGGCGCGCGCAATGGCGTGATGGTGTCAGTCGCCGGCGCTGGGACGGAAGGTGATGATAATTCCGTGACCCCAGTGATGTATAACGGCCAGATTTTTTATCAACAATCGCTGACGTCGGCTAAATCTGCGCAAACTTCCGTGATGGGTTATGCCTTCACCGACGCAGCCACCGGTAAAACCACCTATTATCGCGAAACCGAAGACGCGATGACCCCAGACCGCGCCCAAAAGCTCGCCCGTGATATGATGAAACAAACCGGCTGGAAGCCAAAGATGCCCATGCTCTATCGCATCGACCACCGCCCGACATGGGTCGTTTCAATGTTAGATTCCTCGAATGCCTTTCGCAGTTACGTCTATCTGCAAGCCAGCGGCAACGGGACGTCAAGCACGGTTGCGACTGGTGAGTCCGCCACCGCTGCGTTGGCAAAATATCGCGCATTATTTGGTGAAAACCCGACAGCCGCAGCCACCACTGGCAAAAAGCAAGCGGTGCGTGGCACCGTTGTTCGCACTAGTTTAAGTAACAGCACGTTGTACTTCTTATTAAAAGGCGATACGCGTGTCTATGCCGTGGCCTTAAAAGATGATGCCACTGCCCGCTTCATCCAAGCAAATGACCAGTTGCAATTCACTGCTCGCGTCACCAAAACCACGGGTAGCGTCATTGGGAAAATTACCAACTCGACTTTGAAATAATCACCAAACCTCGGTACTGAACGCATTCGTCAATACCGAGGGTTTTTGTTTTGGTCATTGATACTAACCGAGAAATCTGTGGGCGGAAGCGGCTTGGCAGAGCGGAGGAAAATTGGACAATTGCCTGTGAAAGTGAAATCAAGTGAAACGCCGATTTGTGGCGGTTTGCGCGGATTTCACCGGCAAAAATCAAGACAAGTGGTTTTCTTGGCTCGATTTTTAGGCAAAGGAACATCGGCGATTTTTGCCGATTTCCGTAGCCGGCCGCACTGGCAACTTGTCCAGTTTTCCGCAGTGGCGCCAAACGCTTTCGCCCACAGATTTTTGGGCCGCTAGGCAATTGGTATATCTAACTTACCAAATGACCGCACCATTCAAAAAAGCAACCCCTGACCTGCCTTTGGGAATTAGGCAAATCGAGGGTTGCTTCTTTTAGTGATTTAGCTTTCGGAAATGGTTTTCTCCCAAGTGAACTGCTTGTGAGCTAAGCGAATCACCGCATCACAGCGGTTGGCGACATCAGATTCATGAGTGACGATGATGACGCACTTGCCGAGATCCTCGGCGATTTCTTGAAATAAGTTGATCACTGCGTCGGTATTTTCTTCATCCAAGTTCCCAGTTGGTTCATCGGCTACCACCAACGGCGCATCACACACCATAGTCCGGGCAATCGCCACGCGTTGTTGTTGACCACCGGAAAGCTTTTGAACATTCTTGGTCATTTGGTCTTCGGATAAGCCCAATTTCGCCAACATTTGCTTGGCAAATTCTTTGTCGCCTTTGTGCTTAGAATTTGTGATTGCCATGGCCGACATCAAATTCTCTAAAGCCGACATGTACGTGAACAAGTTATACGCCTGAAACACAATGGCGACATCATTTTTCCGGTAGTTGGACAAGCCGATACCAGCGATGTCGGCACCATTGAACTTGATTTTGCCACCGCGCGGCTTATCTAAGCCTGCCAACAGCGACACCATCGTGGTTTTCCCAGACCCGGATTGGCCGACAATCGCATATGAGTGACCGGCGGAAAATTCTAAGTCGACGTCTTTAAATAGCGCTTGGTCGGCGCTGGTGTACCAATAAGTTAATTTTTCTGTCGTTAACATCGCGATCCTCCTATCCGATCAAGACTTTCTTCGGCTGCAAGCGTAAGATGCCGCCAGCCCCGACTAAAATCGCAATGAAGATGATGACCAAACCGACGCCGATCAAAAGTAAAATCGCTTGTGGGGTCACTTGCGTCGACAACTTGGTTTGCTTTTGTTGCTGCGTGGCCATGGTTTGTGACTTGTTGCCCATTGCTTGACCACCTGGGGCGCCACCTTGACTGTTAGCAGAACCGCCAGGCATGCCACCCATTTGACTGGTCGAACTCGTCGTGGTGGTAGTTTGCGTAGAAACGATTTGTTGGGCAAGTTTATCCCCGACAAACTTGCCACCAACGCCAGCCACGCCGACGCCGATCACTAAGACGACTAACAATTCCACGAAGAATTGGGCAATGATTTTCATCCGGCTTTCGCCTAAGGATAACAACACGCCAATTTCATAGCGACGTTCGCGAATCATCAAAATCACGATCAAGGCTAAAATAATCGTCCCTGCGATCACCACCAGCCAAACAATTTTATTGGCAAAGCCGGTGACGGACTTCATGGAGGACTTGACCATTTGATAAGAAGCATCATCGGAGTTGATTGAATACTTGGAAGTATTGATCAGCTTCTTGGCTTGGGCTTTGACACTGGATACCTTAGAAGGGGTAGAAACGTTAAAGGTCACAGAATCCGCAGTTCCGGCATACTTGCTGCCTTTCAACGTGTTGGCAAAAGTCGTGCCCGTAAATACTGTATTGGCTGGGTCCGATTGGCCTGGGCCCATGGAAGCCGTGGCACTGGATTTGGCTTTATAAATGCCGACGACTTTCAAGGTGTAGGTCGATTTGCTCCCAGTGGTGGCTTTCAACTTAATGGTGCTGCCAACTTTCAACGAGTTGGATTTGGCTAAGTTGGTTTCGATGACGACGTTTTTGGTATTGGCATCACTGGCTTTCAACCCGCGCCCTGAGGTAATCGTGTAAGTACCCTCAGAGAAATTCGAGTTGGAGGCGGTGCTGGTGACCCCAGAAACCGTGATATCACCACTGGACGAGCTGGTGCCACCAGGCATTTTCCCGCCGCCAAAGCTCGAACTGGAACTCGACGTTTCGATGGCATCAAAGCCCTTGGCGTTCGCCGAAGTCGAAACCGTCGCTGAGTAGCTAGAAACACCGGACAACGCGGCAATTTGCTTAGCGGTGCTTAACTTCACCGGACTAGTGGTGAGTTTGGGCATCGACGGCTTGCCACTGGTCGTGCTCGTCGACGAACGCATTTTCTTAAATGCCGCATCTCGATTGGCACTCAAGGTCAACGTTGCCCCGACTGAGTCTTTAGCTTGTTGCGTCGCCGTGGTTGCGGCACTTCTGATCAAAAGGCCCGCCAGCACAAATAACATAATGGCACTGGTCACAAGAATCAACAGTGCGGTGCGGCCTTTTTTAAAGCGCAAGTTCAACCAGGCGCGTTTGACAAAATTCATAACAATCGCTCCCTCATTTAACAATAGGTTTAGCTTAGCGGAAACTCTTGCATAAATAAGTGGCAATTCGCGGCGAATCTGTGTGGAAAATGTGACTAATTTTCGACTATAAAAAAAGAAGGAATCAGCCGCGGCCAATTCCTACTTTTTTAGGCCGTCGTCAGCCGTCGATGATGCCAAAAGGCAATCCCTAACACAATTGCTAAGGTGACCAATTGAAACGTCAAGCTGAACGCTTCCAGATTGCCATGCTCATCAAAGAATAACTCTGCACTGCCCACTAAAATCACCCCGACGATGGCCGTTGGCACCAAGGCCTGGCGCAAGCGCAACCAGCCAGGATAATCTAATGACAAGCGCTGATAGACCCAATGGCCGCCAAACAGCGCCCCGACGGTCAACAACGTGGCCCCGATCATAATCGGCCAGTAACCAAGTTGTGGCATGTCCAACTTAAAGCTGCTATTAATCAGTTTGAATTGGACGGCGAGTAAGGACAAGTTCTGCACGCCCAGATAGCCTAAAATCATGCTGACGACACTCACCACGCCGACTGCCACTGGATTGGCGACGACTAAGCCGATCAACTGGCCTAATAAAATACCCATCACGGTCAACAGCCAGTTATAAGCGAAAATCGCCCATGCTGTTGCCGCAGACAAGCTGACGATGTCACTAGGAATATTCGCCAATAATAACGCCCAGTAACCGCCAAAGACAATGACCGTCGCTACTGTAGCTAAGCCGATCAACCCACTGGTCCGCCACCAATAATACCGCTGGCGTTTGACCCCTAACCCAAAGATAAAGCGATCAAACTGCCCCAAATGATCCCACGCCGCCACAAACGCCCCAATCAATAAAGCCGCAATCATGATCACGAAATCTACCACTTCGCCATTAGAATAGGCTGGTAAGATTTGGTGATTTGCTTCTTTTGGTGACATCCCCATATATTCCGCCGATTCTTGGGCATTGCGATAAATTTGCAAATTATCCTTTTGCCAAGCCGCAAATGATTTGATCGGTTCGCTATAATCTTTGGGATGTTTAAGATAATCTTTGCGCTCGGCGCGATATTGTTGACGCGATGCATAACCTTTTTCTGAGATGCCATTTTGATAACTGGCAATTTGCCCATTGGCTAACAGCGCCATCCACGCCGTCGCGGCAATCAAGACCAGCACGATCAAGCCGCGATAACGGCGCCACCACAACTGTTTGATGTTCACCATCCTTTAGCCCTCCTTTAATTCGCTGATGAAAAGATCCGCTAGCTGCAACGGCAGCGCCTCGTTTAACACCGGTTTGACCGCGTCGACTTCCGATTTAACGGTGTCGTTGTAATCTTCAAACAAAACGATCGCCACCCGACCTTGAATCGACAAAATGTGCCCGTTGGCTTTAATGACCTCGGGAATCGTTTTGCCCGAAAATACCATTTGGCGTTTGGACGCGAGCTTGCGCAAATCTTCTAAGCGAATGTCTTTGATCAAGGTTTCATGCTTGAGCATCAACGCCCGATCGGCTAGCCCGTCGAGTTCCCGCAGATCATGTGAGGCAATCAACACGCCGCGCTTGCCATCTGCGACCAAATCGATCACCAAGTCGACGATTTGTTGACGCACGATCACGTCTAACCCATCGAAGGGTTCATCAAACAAAATAAATTCGGCTTGACTGGCAATCGCCAACGCCACGCGCACCAAAGCTTGATAACCTTTGGACAACTGCCCATAACGTTGGTCTTTCAACTTGAAGCGATGCAACAACTGTGAATAAATCGCCAAATCAAAATTCGGATATCCCGCTTGAAACGCTTGTCCGACTTTGCCCAAGCGCCAGCGTTTAAAGAAAATGCCTTCTGCATCTAAATAAAATAAATCCGACCGCCGCGCTGGCACTTGGGCCAAGTTGGCGTCATTGACCAGGATTTTGCCTGCGTCTGGATGATATTGATCCACCAGCGTGCGCATCATCGTGGTTTTGCCGACCCCATTGCGCCCCACTAAGCCCACAATCTCGCCTGGAATTAATGTGAAGCTAATATCAGCTAATACTGGCTTTTTGAAAATTGTTTTGTCTAAGTGATCCACCACAACGTTCATGAAATCCCTCCTTTAGCAGCTTGTTGCAACCAGTCTTCTAATTCAGTTAACGGTACCCCTACTGTTAACGCCGACACGACCACCGCTTGAAACCGCGCTTGCAAACTGCCAAGCGTTTGCTCATCGGTGCCCGGTTGCTGTTCTGCCACAAAACTGCCGAGCCCCGGTTTCACCTCAACCACTTGCTGAGCTTCCAAAGCTTTATAGGCTTTGGCCACGGTGTTAGGGTTGAGCTGCCGTTGCTTGGCCATGTCGCGCACTGATGGCAGCTTATCGCCTACCGCTAATGCGCCATTGAGGATCTGCGATTTGATTTCCAGCACTAAGCGTTCATAGTAAGCCAAATGGCTGAATCTCGGATCATCCATGCGCCGCACCTCCTGATTTCGTATTACGTGTACTAGTATACACAGTACACGTAAAAGCGCAAGTTTTGTTTATGATGTCCGGTAGCGTAAGTGTGGTTTTCATCTTCCAGTTAGCGATACCAATGCCTCGCGGCCCGAAAATATCACTAACTTACAGATTAAAATCACCCATGGTTATGACGCGGGCAACAAGTTTAATTGCATACGAGCACTGGTATCACACATTTCGTAGCCATCAGGTGTCGGTGGTCTGGCCTCATCTAAGTGATTTGAAATTGGACTGAAGCTGGCCACAATGCATATTGAGAATGTTGTTAGCGGCTTGTCGCTTACAGCATTTCGCAGGTCAAAATCCGGCGAGTGGGGAACGTAGCGACACAGCTCGGCTAGTTCGGAGTCGGACCCTCTATATGCATCGTGGCCGGCTGGAAACCCAATTTCAAATCACTGTAACGGAACCAGACCCAAAACATACTTACACCTGGATTATTCATAGAATTTCAAAAAAGCAGCGCAATCCCATGATTCACACGGGACTGCGCTGCTTTGGTGTTTCACCCATTGGGTGCGCCTATATGCTAAGGTTGAGTCAACGAAAACCATCACGAAAGCGAGGCTTCACACCATCTCAACTTTAACCAGCTTATCCCTGCAATGCAATACCAATGTGACTGTGACCGCCGACGGCGGTCAACTTTCAAATGACGCCGGGCTCGTTTTGTTCCAAGAGTTTCTTCATCGTATCAACTTTAGGCAACTTGCCAATCAGTGCCTCAAGTTACCAGACC
>NZ_BAAFZI010000009.1:0-59140 GCF_045862175.1 Lacticaseibacillus salsurae
GCCAACAGACTACGAACAGATTATGTGATGGTGCAGTGAAGTTGCCATTTTTGTTTGCGACGTCTAGCGCCAAAAAAACCTACGACAGGTCAACTTCACTACCACTTTACGCCTAAACGAAAAGTGGTGAAGAAAGATTCCGTCGAATCAATCTTCACCACTAAGGTTAGTCTGTTTTGTTGCCGTCAGACGTAAATGTTATTGATAATCGGTAAAAGCTTATTGATTATCGATAAAATCTTGGCTATAATCAAGTTTGAGGTGAGCTGATGAAAGCAAAAACATTGAGTTTAAAAGTGATGTTAGTGGCGGCTGGTTTGGTGGTGGGGATGTTTGCCACCATGTTATTTTGGCGCCTGCCGAACAATCTGATCCGGATCTATCATCAACCTGTCACTGCTTGGGTGATGACGACGGGCATTTATGTGGCAGTGGCATGCTTTTTTGTCGCGATCGTTTGTGCTTGGCGGCTACTGCGGCGCATTGAAACAAACACCGCGTTTTCTTGGCTGGCAGTGACGAATCTGCGCCAGTTAAAATATGCCGTTGGCGGCATTACCGTCGGCTTGGCGGCGATCATGCCTCAAGTATATGTCGCGGCCCAATTTGAAGATTCACCAGGGCTGTGTTTAGTCGGTGCTGGGATCGTGGCGTTGCCTTTGATGGTGACGATTTTCTTGGCAGTTTTACAACAATTGTGGGCCACTGCGTTGAATTATAAAGTCGAAAACGACTTGACGATATAGGAGGCCGCCATGATCACGATCAATTTAGATCAGTTATTGTTGGATCGGCAAATGAGCTTGACGCAGTTAGCCGAAAGAGTGGACATGACGTTGGCGAACTTATCCATTTTAAAAACTGGCAAAGCCAAAGCCATCCGTTTTACCACGTTGATCAAGCTGTGTGAGGCCTTGGATTGTCAACCTGGCGACTTGTTGGCGTATCAGCCAAGTTGACGGTGCTTGTCACCTTTTGTTATGCTTAATATAAAGAAAATATGAGGTGACCTATGCAGAAATTGACCCAACAGCCAGTGATCCGCGGCGTCATCATGTTGATGGCACTGGCTTTGATCGCCGTGAGCATCAACTTTTTTTATGCCCCGCATGGTGTCGCTGCTGGCGGCGCCACAGGGATCGCGATTTTGACGCAAGAAGCGTTTGGCGTGCCATTGGGTTTGACCACTTTGTTGGTCAATGTCGTGATGTTAGGCTTGGCGTGGTTTTTTTTAGACCGCGCCACGACTAAGCGAATCTTGATCGGTAGTTTATTGTTGCCAGTGATGCTGGCAGTGATGCCACAAGTCAAGATCGTGGAAGACCGCTTGTTGGCAGTGATCGTGGGGAGTGTGATCTTCGCCATTGGGGTGGCGTTGAACTATCGCATTGATGCTTCTAGCGGAGGAACCACGGTCCCGCCGATGTTGATGCAAAAATATTTCCATATCAAACCGGCAATCGGGTTGTTTGTGGTCGATTTGGTGGTATGTTTTTTCAACATTTTTGTTTCTGGCATCGAAGCGTTCGTGTTGGCGATTTTTGCCATCGCCTTGACTAGCTTGGTCATGAATTATGTCGAAACCGGCTTAGACCGAAAAAAAGCCGTTTACATCATGTCAACCAAACTCGACGCCATGAAAACCATGCTGGATGCCACGCCAGATCACGGGTTGACCGTCCAGCCAGTGGTTGGCGGCCACTCTGGTGAAACTGGCGAAATGTTAATGGTGGTGGTCGATCAACCAAATTTTCACGCGATGATCGAGCGCGTCCACGCCATTGACTCGAAAGCCTTCATCCTGGCAGTAGAAGCCACTGAAGTGCACGGCGGGTGGCTAGGTTAAGGCAATAAAATAGGCACTGATTCAACGTTTGGTTGAAAAAGTGCCTACTGCGCCAATTTAGGTGCCTTAGTTTACGTCTGTGAAGTGTGACCCCAATGTGCAGTCACACGTTGTCATGCCCGTGGGCACTCCTTCGGCCACAGTCTAAAACGCGTGTGGGTAAAACATGGTGCAGGTGGATCCCGGGTTTTGCACAATCCGACGCATCGTGGGGATCGGTCTTGGGCCAAGTTGGGGAAGTCATTGGACGAAACTGCGCGACAGTAGTCTCAATGCTCAACTTCTATTGGTCGATCGATACAGGCGATGGGTCGCTTCTGTGACTCACTTTTTGCCGGAGTTACATCTGACTATTTTCTTCGGTACGCCAGCGCTCTTAAGGCCCACGGAAGTCATATCACCACGCTACGGCCCCATGGTGACTTTGCTGCCACAAAGCTTGTGCGATGTACCTAACCGCCTTGCTTTGCTTACTGCTTTTTCTCAACAAAAGGTACCTGCTCTAAACGTTTGCTTTTGTTGAGACATGTAGTGTAGCACCTTAGATTTAAAAATGCAAGCGCTTTTTTAAAATAGTCAAGAAACCGCCGATGACCGAGATCTCTTGATCATTAGTTGCCGTAACACGTAAAAACCCCGATCGCCAAATCGTCGATCGGGGTTTTTACGTGACTTTAGTCGACTGGGTAGATCCAGCCTTCTGGGGCTTTGACATCGCCAAATTGGATGCCAGTCAGTTCGTTGTAGATCTTTTCAGTCAATTCACCAGTTTTACCGTCGCCGAAGACATGCACGTCGTCGCCGTAAGTAATGCTGGAAATTGGGGTGATCACAGCGGCAGTCCCGCAGGCGCCAGCTTCTGAGAATTGGTCCAGATCATGAATGGAGATCTTCGTTTCTTCTGTTTCCAAACCGAAGCGTTCCTTGGCGATTTGTAAAATGGAATACTTGGTGATGGAAGGCAAAATGGAAGGAGACTTTGGTGTCAGCAGGCGCTTTTTGTCTTGGGTGATCCCAAAGAAGTTGGCAGAACCGACTTCTTCAATGGTTTCATGATGGATCGGATCCAAGTAGATGGCATCGCCGTAGCCATGTTCATGAGCGTACTTGCCGGCTTGTAAGGATGCCGCGTAGTTACCACCCACTTTGGAGCCACCAGTACCATAATGAGCCGCGCGGTCAAAGGAATCGGCCACGATGAACTTGGTTGGGACCATGCCGCCTTTGAAGTAAGGGCCAACTGGTTGGGCAAAGATCAAGAACAGATATTCTTTAGCTGGGGAAACGCCGATGTTTTCGCCGATCCCGATCAAAATCGGACGCAGATACAACGTGGCGCCAGTGCCATAAGGTGGCACATAGTCTTCATTGGCTTTAACCACTTGCTTGGCCGCGTCGATGAACTTTTCAGTTGGCACTTGTGGCATCAACAGCTTGTCTGCAGAGTTTTGCAAACGCGCGGCGTTGCGGTCTGGGCGGAACAATTGGACTTTGCCTGACTTGGTGCGATAAGCTTTCAAACCTTCGAAAGCCCCTTGACCATAATGCAAAATTGGTGAGCCTTCGTTAATGGTGATGTTGGCATCTTCTGACAACTTGCCGTCATCCCATTGGCCGTCTTTCCAATATGAAACATAGCGGTAAGGCAGTTTCATGTAGTCGAATCCGAGATTATCCCAATCAATATTTACTGTCATGTCGAAGTCCTCTTTCCTGTATGTCACATTAACATTAGACAAATATTAAAATATAGTGAGGAAAAAAGCAAGCCTATTTCTGAAATTCATCCGTGAAAGTTTCATCAATCGTCATTTGAAACCTGCTCGAAATTTGCTCAAGCAAGGGTTATCCGCTACAATTGAGCGGTAACGTCATATAAAAATATGAATATTTTCTGGGCAAAAATGCCCATTTTGGTTAAAAATCGGGTACACTAGCATTAAGCAACTATCTCAACAAGTGGAGGAAGGAAATGGCAGAGCATTATTCCGCAGCGCAACAAGAAGCGCTTGAAGAGTTTCAATCAGATATTGGGCATCTTAACGCGCTTTCCAATGAAAATCGCCAACGGTTGTTGATGATCTTAGGTGCAGCCAAGGATTCTCAAGGCCTCAAGGTCAATGATCTGGCTGAAGAAATCGGCTTATCCCAACCGGCGACCTCACATCATCTCAAAGCTTTGAAAGATATCGGCATGGTCGCTTCTCATCAAGAAGGCAATATCGTGTATTATTACCTCACGCTTGATGACACCATCGCCCGCCTGGAACGGTTGACGGCGGCTTTAAAGCGCCGCAACTCAACAACAGGGAAGTAATCTTTTAAAAAGCGCCGCCAGTTTGATCAGCGGCTGTTGTAAACCAAAAAGCGTGCCGAGTCATTTCGGCGCGCTTTTTTGGATCCAAAATTTTTTTACATCACTTGGCCGATGCCGTAATGGATCGCCATGGTGATGATGCCGATGATCACATTGCGGATCACGGCAGTTTTGACTAAGCCATCGCCGAATTTTGCCGACAAGTAGCCGGTCAAACAACTGGTCGCCACCACTGCGGCGATCGTTCCAGGCCAAGCCCAAACCCCTGGCAAAAAAGTCATCGCCATCAATGGAAAGATCCCACCACTGGCTGCGGCGACCAAACTGGAAAAAGCCGCGTCCCAAGGATTCATATAATGGCCTTGCTTGAGTTGGTATTTCACATCGATGACGGTGCCTAGGGCATCTTTGGCCATCAATTCACCCGCGATTTTTTCTGCAGTGAGCGTCGACACCCCGCGGTCCACGTAATGTTGCACCACGGCTTTTAATTCGCCGGCATAATCGGTTTTCAATAATTGTGCTTCAGTGGCCACCACAGCAGCTTCGGTATCTTTTTGCGAAGATACACTGGAGTATTCACCAGTCGCCATTGAGAACGCACAAGCCAATAAGTCCGCCAAACCGGCGATGAAGATCGTGAAGTGGTTGCTAGTGGCTGCAGCGACGGAAAATAATACCCCGACTACCGTTAAGATCCCATCATTGGCGCCTAATACGCCAGCGCGCAAGGTATTGGCGCGTTCCGCCATGGTTTGCGTGTGGCGTTTTTTGATCATCAGAGTTTTCATTTAGGCCTCCTAATGGGCAAACAAGGTGCCAGTCAAATACGTGACTGCCATCGTCAAGATCCCAGACACCACGTTGCGCAACATGGCGCGACCTCGATTGGCATTGCCTAATGCCGCAGCGGTGTAGCCAGTGATCGCCAAAGCAAAGATCACTGCCAACACCGTGGCCCAAATGCGGATCGCGGTAGGCAAGAAGGTGATCGCCACTAACGGTAAGATCGACCCTAAAGGAAACGAGATCATTGACGCCAGCGCTGCGGAGAGCGCGCTGGTTTTGACATGAGGGTCAAAACCATAACGTTCGCGCACGGCGACGTTGACTGGATCTTTGGTCATCATTTCTTTGGTGGCTTGGGCCGCTAATGCCGCCGAGATCCCAGTTTGTTGATACTTGTGTTGGATAAACGCGACTTCACCTTGATAATCATCATCTAATGCCCGCGATTCTTTAATCACGGCATTTTTTTCAGAGTCCCGTTGGGTATTGACTGACACATATTCGCCCATTGCCATGGACACAGTGCCGGCTAACATCCCAGATAACCCTGACAGTAAAATAGCATAACTATTGCTGGTCGCACCTGCGACCCCAATGACGATCCCTGCAACACTGAGGATCCCGTCATTTGCCCCCATAACGCTGGCCCGCATCACATTGATCTTTTCTGCTAAGCTCATGTGTGGCCTCCAAACAAATTGTAATCATTCTAAACAACGTGAACATTATAAAACAGCGTTGTTTAAAAGTAAAGTCAGGTCGACACAATTTTTGGCCGGCCTTAACGATGTCGACTTTAATCCATTTAAACGGCGATAACAAGGCACACACAAGCTAAATGAACGCAATAGATCAACTTGAGCACTTGTTCAAAGCTATCTTAATAACTGTTCTAATGTAAACTCGCAACTGCGGCCAGCTTGGGTCGCGATCATGGCGACGATTGACAAACCGCTTGCGTATGCTAGACTGAACTTAACTTTGGACTGTGCAAGCAAACCGATTTAAGTGAGGACACAGAGAGTTGACGAATTGCTGGAAGTCAACAAGCTTAAGTCAGGGACTTACCTTGTGATCATCAGTCACGGGCGATGCCGTTAAACATCTATGAGTGATAAATCAGGGTGGTACCGCGGAGACTTCGCCCCTGGACAAGTTTTTTTGTTCAGGGCTATTTTTTTGCACAAAATCAGGAGGCTATCATGGCAAATAATATTTTAGATGAACTGGCTTGGCGCGGCGCGTTGAACCAATTGACAGACGAAGAAGGGCTGCGCAAGCTCACCGAAGAAAAACACGTCGGCATTTATGTCGGCACGGATCCTACTGGCGATTCCTTGCATGTGGGGCATTTGATCCCATTTATGATGCTCAAGCGCTTCCAGTTGATGGGCCATAAACCAGTGATCTTGATTGGTGGCGGTACTGGGTCTATTGGCGATCCTTCTGGGCGCAACTCTGAACGGGTGTTGCAAACCATGGACACCATCGCCCAAAACAAAGCCAAGCTCACCAAGCAAATGGAAAAGCTCTTTGGTCGCGATAACTTCCGCATCGTGGATAACTATACCTGGTTATCCAAGTTGTCGATGCTGGATTTCTTGCGCGATTTTGGGAAATTGTTCCCAGTCAACCAAATGTTGGCCAAAGAAGTCGTGGCATCGCGTTTGGAAAAAGGGATCTCATACACTGAGTTCACTTACCAAATTTTGCAATCGATCGACTTTTTACATCTATATAAACATGAAGATGTCCAAGTTCAACTCGGTGGCGCAGATCAATGGGGAAATATCACTGCTGGGATCGATTTGATCCATAAAACCCAAGGCGCTGATGCCAAAGTCTATGGGTTGACTAACCCCTTGATGCTCAAAGCTGACGGCACCAAGTTTGGTAAGTCGGCTGGCGGGGCGGTTTACTTGGATCCAGAAAAAACCAGCCCTTACGAGTTCTATCAATTCTGGTTCAACCAAGATGATCATGACGTTGAGAAGTTCTTGAAGTTCTTTACTTTCTTATCTCAAGATGAAATCGCCGACTTGGTGGCCCAGTCTGCTGCAGCGCCTGAAAAGCGCATCGGTCAACGGCGCTTAGCCCAAGAAGTGACCAAGTTCGTCCATGGCCAACAAGCCGTTGACGAAGCCGAAGCAATTTCGGCCGCACTGTTTTCTGGTAACGTGCAAGATCTGTCTGCCAGCGAGATCGAACAAGGCTTCAAGCAATTTCCAACTGCAGATGCGCCAAGTACGCCAGAAAATATCGTCACTTGGTTAGTGGATACCACCAAGATCGAAGCTTCTCGGCGCCAAGCACGTGAAGATATTACCAACGGCGCCATTGCCATTAACGGCGAAAAACAACGTGAGCTGGATTTTGAGATCGATCCAAGCAGTCATTTTGACGGGCGTTTTGTTATTGTAAAACGCGGCAAAAAGAAATACTTCTTGGTCCGGATTCATTAAAACCTTGATAAATAGGCCTTTTGCGAGGCCTATTTTTGTTGCTTACATTACGACGCGACTTGGAAATGTACGTCGATAGTAATTTCACTGTAATCATCGTGTAACGTTGAAACGGTAACCTTAGTACCAGTGATTAACGAAAAAAGGGTGGCAATTACATAATGAAGTTACAAACAATCTTAACAACTATGGTAACCGCAGTAACCTTGACGGTATTTGCCGCAACCACAATGCCTGTATCCGCGGCTAGCAACACCCAAACTCAAATTTCTTCCAACCAAAGTGCAACCGACAAGCTGGTTTCTGAATTAGCTGCGGCCAACACAGAAGTGATCAACTTACAAAACAAGATCAACGATAAAAACACGGCGATCTCTGACGCCCAAGCCAAGATCACCACAACTGAAGCGAAGATCACGCAATTAGCTGGTGAAGTGACCAAGACTGAAGCGGAATTATCTGCGCGTAAAGACGTTTTAAAGAAGCAACTGATCTCACTGCAAAAACAAACTGGTGATTCTGTCACGGGTAACGTTTATGTCGACTTCGCGTTGAACTCCAAAGACCTGTCTGACTTGATCTCCCGTGCTTCTACGGTGAACAAGTTGAACCAAGCCAACAAAGACGCCTTAGCAGCAGTTAACGATGCGAAAACCAAGCTGACTGACTTGCAAAACGAACAAGTGGCCAAAAAGCAAGACTTGGTCGACACCAAAGCTTCCTTAGAAGCTGATAAAGCTTCCTTGGTCAACTTGAAGTCTTCAGCTGATGCCAAAAGCGATGCGTTAAACAAAAAGATCGCTGATAACAAAGATGTCTTAGTTGCTTTACAAAGCCAAGCCGCTAAAGAAGATGCCGCAGCCAAAGCTAGCTTAGCTAAACTCAGCGCCGCTGCTTCTACCACTAAGACGACGACGCCTAAGGCCGCGACTAACAACACGCCAGCAGCCTCCACTGGTAACAGCTCAAATGGTGGTTCAACCATCAACACTAATGGCAGCACGCATAACTCTTCTGATTCTGCAGGCAATGCCTACGCTTATGGCCAATGCACTTGGTACGTGAAGTCAGTCGCACCATGGGCTGGTAACCACTGGGGCAATGGTGGTCAATGGGGCGCTTCAGCTGCTGCTGAAGGGTTTACAGTTAACAACACCCCTGCTGTTGGTTCGATCGTCGTTGTGGCTGGCGGCCAAAACTTTGGCGGCTGGAATGCTGCGGCTGGTTACGGTCACGTGGCCTATGTTGTTGGCGTTTCTGGCAACAGCATCACGGTTCAACAAGGCGGGATGGACTTTGACAACCCAGGTGGTCCAAACACCCAAACCGTTTCTGGCGCCTCAAGCTTCACATACATCCATCGTTAATCAAATGGCGATCGAGAAGAAATTCTCGATCGCTTTTTTGATCTTTTGACACATGCGTTGCATTTTGTAGCGATACCGCATTCATCCGTTAACTGTGACGACATGTTTCTGTAACACTAGTTTGTTACACTGTTCACGACAATTGCTTAGAGGAGCGAATAATTTATGACATCGATCAAAACAGTAACGGCTATCGCATTTGCAACGATTTTAGCAACCATTGGGGTCGGCACTCACACAGTTAACGCCGCAGAAAGTACGGCTAGCTTACAAGCACAGCTGCAACAAGCCCAATCGACTTTGGATGACATCAATACCAAAGCTTCGGCTAAGGCCATTGCGATCCAAGCAGCGCAAACGAAGATCAAAGATGCCACGGCGAAGATCAATACATACAATGTGAAGATCACCAAAGCCCAAGCTGAAGTCAACAAGCGCACGGCAAACATGAAAGCCCAATTGCGTTCTTTGCAAAAAGAAGCCGGCGAATCTGTGACTGGTAACGTGTATTTCGACTTTATCTTAAATGCCAAGAGCTTAGATGATGCGGTGTCACGCTCCTTTACTGTTGGCAAGCTTAACCAAGCCAACCAGCAAGCATTACAAGACGTGCAAACGGCAGCCAAAGATCTGGCGGCAGTCAAGCAAGCAGCATTGGACAACAAAGCGACCTTGGTTGCTAGCGAAGCCCAACTTGAAAAAGATCAAGATCAATTAAAATCATTAGCTTCCCAAGCTTCCAGCAAGCAAGCGGCATTACAAGCAAAAATCAATGCTAACCAAGCTGCAGTGAAAGCTTTACAAGGTGACACTGCCAAAGCCAATGCGCAAGCCAAGGCCAAAGCAACTGCCAAACCGGCTGCCAAAACGACAGCCGTGAAAGCAACTGGTGCGATCCAAGCAGCAGCGACGCCAGTAGCGACAGCTTCAAGCAGCAATGCTTCTGGTAGCTTAGCTGGTGCGATCGGCACCGCCTTAGCCCAAATCGGCGTGCCATATGCTTGGGGCGGTTCTACGCCTGCAGGTTTTGACTGCTCCGGCTTAGTGGCGTATGCCGCAGCCAGCGCTGGGGTAAGCTTGCCACGGACGTCTCAACAACAATCCACAGTCGGCCACATGGTTTCCTTATCTGCCTTACAACCTGGGGACTTATTGTTCTGGGGCGGCGTTGGTTCTGCAACTCACGTGGCGCTTTACATCGGTGGCGGCCGTTATGTGCATGCCCCACAACCTGGTCAATCTGTCACGACCCAAAGCATGAGCTACTATCGTCCAAGCTTTGCTCGTCGCCTGTAATCAATTGTCAATTAAACCGCGGGAAACCGCGGTTTTTTTAGTCCCGTAATTTGCTATAATATAAGAAAAGAGAAAAGAGGCGTTCGCGATGCAATATGGGATCATTGGGGCAAGTTATCAACAAGGCACGTTATCGGTGTTTCATGCTGGGATCGATGAAGAACCAATGCCAAGTTTCGTCACCGCGACCCAAAAGGCGTTGCGCCTTTTAGTTTCGGAATTGGCGATCAGCAATTTGGCTGACATTCATCACCTACACGATACGATCGTTGACTTTTTGCAAGACGGCAGTACGGATGTGCAAGCATTAGATGATGCCACTGGCGATACGTTGACGTTTAGCGAATTTGATGATGACCATTTCGTGTTGAATGTCATGGATCAAACCGAAAAGTTTCAACTGCATATTGAGGTGACGCCGATCGGAGGCAGCCATGCAGCATAGGCTGATCGTGATCACCGGCGCGACTGGCACAGGCAAAACCACCGTCAGCCGCTACTTGACGCAAACCTACAATATTCAACGGGTGATGACCCATACCACGCGGCCTAAGCGCTTCAATGAAGTTGAAGGGATCGATTATGCGTTTGAAACGCCAGAAAGCTTTGATCGCAATCACTACATTGAAGATGTGACCTATGCTGGGTATCGTTATGGCAGCTCCTATGAATCGTTGTATGCCGCTTGGGAGCGCCATGCGTTTGCTAGCATCGTCTTAGACACCAAAGGCGCGATCACCTATGCGCAAAAACTGGGTGCTGCAGTCAACACGCTGTTTTTGACGATCGAGGATCCGGCGATTTTAAAATCGCGGCTGTTGGCGCGTGGTGATGACCCGAAAATGGTCTCCGCGCGTTTAGCCAGTCCAGAATATCAACGTGACTTGGTCTTGCCGGCAGAACTTCAAGCCAGTGCCACGGTGATCGCCAATGACGACTGGCCACGGGCGCAACAAGCGATCGATCAATTTATGAAGCAGTTGGCCAAGACAGTTACTGGTTTTTAGTTAGTGGCTATGGTAAGATGAGTTAATCGTCATGATAACGATGTGAAAGGATGGCAACATGTCAAATTCTGCGATCGCGTTAGAGCGAATGAAACAAAGCGGGATGCGCGTCACCAAACAGCGCCGCGATTTGGTGGCCTATTTGGATCGGCATTCAGATAGTTATGTGACTGTCACTAGCATTGACGCTTATATGCGCAGCCAATATCCTGGGCTTTCACATGACACGATCTACCGCAATGTCAAAGCGTTTGAGGAACTGGGGATCTTGGAGCATGAAGTCCAAGATGAACAAGCCATCGTCAAACTGCAATGTGACTATCAGCATCCGCATCATCATCACTTCATTTGTACCAACTGTCATCGCGCACAGGAGTTGCAAATGTGTCCTTTAGGCTTTTTTGAAGCCCAAGTGCCAGGCGCCAAAATTGCCAGCCATAACTTTGAGTTGTATGGTTTATGTGCCGATTGTGCCAAAAAATTAGCCAAGTAAGCTAACGGTCGCGTGGTTGCGCGGCCGTTTTGTGTTTCTTTGCATATCTTTAAACGTGTCAACGCCTTGTTTGCGGTACAATCAAAGCAGTAGTTTTTGAAAGGAGTTTGTCTCATGGCTTACCGGACCCCGCCGCTGCTTTCACCAGCGGCCATTGTTTCTATTATTGTCTTGGTCAGTGGCTTCAACGTGATCAACACCACCGTCAACCCCAACGCCAAGCCCAAATCAGCCGCGTCCCAATCGGTTTTAGTGTCTAAACAAAAAGCGGCCACGCAAAGTTCCAGCAGCGCCAAAAAGCCTGAAAAGCCGTCTGCTTCTACAAGCGCTGACGCCAAACCCAAAGCCAGCAGTGCGTCTGATCAGTCACAAAATCAGCCATCACAACCGGCTGCCGCATCACAATCCAGTGATACCACCACTGGCAATACTAACGGTGATCAAAATAGCGGCAACACGAGCGATGACACCAAAGCCTCGTCGAGCTCGGCATCTAGTGCCAGTTCTGCCAGTGATAAAACCACTACTGGTGATACCACCACTGGCACCAATACTGGCGACGCGACGAATTCTGGTTCTGGTACCACGACCACAACAAATTAGGAGGTTGGCATGTTAACGGCATTAGATATTCTCAACCGCCTGTTAGGCTATTTCAATATTCAAGACAAAGCCAAAGGCAAAGCCTTCACCGTGGTGGCGTTTGTCGCCAATTTTTATTTGCTGTACACCGCGATCCAAGGGTTGCGTTATCCTGGCTATCGTTTGCAAGGCTTAGCGTTTTTGATCGGATTTTTGCTTTTGGAATATTTCATCGTGCTTAACGCGGTTTATTATTACACGGATAAACAGTTGAAATTCGATATTTCGCCAACCATCGAAAAATTGCTTGGCGGCAATCAAGCCCAACTCAAAGCCGCTGAATCCAAGCTGGCCAATAACACCATGTCTGGGCCTGCCAGTGGCTTGTTTAAAGCAGACAACATTTTGCCTACTGCGATCGATATTTCCCCAGCGCAACAGCGCAACTTGGATGCCTTGGTGCAACATTTGCAAGCAAACGGGCATTTAGCCGCAAACTATTCAGGCTTGGATGATCGCGCGATCATGCATGTGGCCGCCAAAAGTCACCAACCAGTTTACGCGATTGGCAATCTCGTTGAGTTGCCATTTTTTAAAGTGGTCGCAGAAACTGGCGGTGTTGTGGTCGTCGGCGGGGTCAATGCGTTGAATGTCCAACCGCTGGCGACGATCGTTTCAGTCGGGTTACTGCCAGTGAAACAAGCGCAAAAGCAGTACAAACTGGCGGCGGCACATGTATATTTAACCGGTGGCCAAAGTAAGTTGATGGGGCGACGCAGCTTGATCACCAAAGAGGAACCGTATAGCCTGACGGTTCAATTGGCCTATACCTTACGTGACAAAACGACAGCGTGAGGATTTTTGTTGGAATCAATGAATGAAATATGATAAAATATTAATAATCACATAAGGACGCCATTGTGCGTCCTTTCTTGTTCTTAATTGAAAAAGGAGGGATCAACCATGTCGATGATCGAATTCCACGATGTCGAGAAGTATTATGGTAAGTTCCATGCGTTAAAAGATATCAATCTCACTGTTGACCGTGGCGAAGTGGTCACTATTATCGGGCCATCTGGTTCTGGTAAAAGCACCTTGTTGCGGACGATCAACGGGCTGGAACGGGTACAATCTGGCCAACTGATCGTGAATGATTATGACTTAGCCGATAAGAAAACAGATATGAATAAGATCCGCAAGAATGTCGGCATGGTTTTCCAGCATTTTAATTTGTATGCCAACAAAACCGTCATGCAAAATATCACCCTTGGCCCGACTTTGGTGTTAAAGCGCAATAAAGATGAAGTCCATGAAGAAGCGTTGGCGTTGTTGGATCAAGTGGGTTTGCGCGACAAAGCAGACGCTTATCCGTCTTCATTATCTGGTGGGCAAAAGCAGCGCATCGCCATTGCGCGGTCATTGGCCATGAAGCCTAAAGCCTTATTATTTGATGAACCAACGTCAGCACTGGATCCAGAAACCATTGGCGATGTCTTGGATGTCATGAAAAACATCGCTGAAGGCGGCATGACCATGGCTGTGGTCACCCATGAAATGGGTTTTGCCCGCCATGTTGGTAATCGGATCGTGTTTATGGCAGATGGCCAGATCCTAGAAGATGCCTCAGATGTCGGCGCCTTTTTCGATCATCCTAAAGAGCCACGGGCCCAGGAGTTCTTGTCAAAGATCATCAACCATTAAGGAGGCGCGGGATGAAAAAACTGCATAATCTGATCGCCTTTATCGGGTTGATGAGTGTGTTGTTGCTGGCAGGATGTGGCAAATCGATCGCGTCACAAGATGTGTTACAACATGCCAAACAAACCAATACCATTGTTTGGGGCGTCAAAGCCGATACCCGTTTATTTGGGTTGATGAATACCAAATCTGGCAAGATCGAAGGCTTTGATATCGACATGGCCAAAGCCATCACCAAACAAATATTAGGCCCTAAAGGCAAAGCCGATTTGGTGCAAGTCACGTCTGATACCCGGGTGCCAATGATCAAAGGCGGCAATATCGATGCCATCATCGCCACCATGACCATCACGCCAGATCGGCAAAAAGTGTTGAACTTCACCCAATCGTATTTCGCGGCTGGCCAATCGCTGTTAGTCAAAAAAGGCTCACGGATCCACTCGGTCAAAGACTTAAAACCAGGCGACAAAGTGATCGGGGTGCAAGGCTCCACTTCCGTTGATAACATCAAAAAAGCCGCCCCACAAGCCAAAGTCTTACAGTTATCTGATTACGCCCAAGCGTTCACAGCTTTAAAGTCTGACCAAGGGGTGGCGGTGACCACGGATAACGGGATCTTGTATGGGATGTCTGAACAAGACCCCAACTATGTCGTCGTCGGCGGTACTTTCACCAAAGAACCTTATGGGATCGCGTTAAATAAAGGGCAAACCAATATGACCAACGCGATGAACAAAGCCATCGACACCTTACGCCAAAATGGAACCTATGAAAAACTGCTCAACAAGTGGTTTGGTAAAGTTCCAGGCTTTGATATCAAGGAGGTGCAATAATGTTCAACATTTTAGTGCACAACTTTCCTGAGTTGATGTCTGGGTTAGGGTATACCTTAGCCAGTTCTGTGATCGCGTTGATCGGCAGTTTGGTGATCGGGACGGCGTTTGCGTTAATGGAGATCTCTTCGCATCGCGTCGTTTCGGCGATCGGCAATGTGTATGTTGAAGTGGTACGCAATATTCCGCTATTGGTCATCACCATGGCGTTTTATGTGATCGTGCCGCAATATGTTGCCCAAATCGACGGGTTCACTGCCGGGACCATTGGTTTGACGATCTATACCAGTGCCTTTATTGCTGAAACGGTGCGGGCCGGGATCCAATCAGTCGCCGTGGGGCAAATGGAAGGCGCGCGGTCAGTGGGGATGACTTATTCGCAAGCGATGATCCATATCATTTTCCCGCAGGCCTTTAAGATCGTCATTCCACCATTAGGCAATCAATTCATCAACTTAGTCAAAAACTCATCGATCCTAGCCTTTGTGGCTGGGTTTGATTTGATGTATCAAGGCAAGATCATCGCCAATGCGACGTTCAACACCTTCGACACGTATTTGGCTGTCGGGTTATTGTATTTGATCTTGACCATGCCGTTGTCGTATTTCATGCGCTACTTAGAGAAAAAATGGGCGATCGCCTAAAAAGGAGGTTCAGTCATGCAAAACTTTATTGATGCTTATTCACAAGTCAATCTGATGTATTTGCTGCAAGGCCTCGGGGTGACGTTGGAAGTCAGTTTGATCTCCATTGCCTTTAGTTTCTTGATCGGGACCTTATTGGGTGTCGCGCGCTATATCAACGTGAAGATCTTTTCAGCAGTGGTCGGGTTTATCATCGACTTGATCCGGAATTTGCCGCTGTTGTTGATTTTGTTCTTTACTTATTTCGCACTGCCTAATATTGGGGTGCGCTTGCCAGTGATCCCAGCCACGATCGTTGCCATGACCGTGTTTGAATCGGCGATGTTAGCTGAGATCGTCCGCAGTGGGATCAACGCGGTAGCGGTTGGGCAAATGGAAGCTGCCCGCTCAAACGGGCTGACTTACACCCAAGCGATGGTGCACATTATTTTGCCGCAAGCGTTTAAAGCGATGATCCCGCCGATCGTGTCGCAGTTCATTTCACTGGTCAAAGATACCAGCTTGGCCACGATCATTTTACTGCCAGAATTGACTTATCACTCGCAGATCATTTACGGGCAAAACAGTAACTACATGATCCCGATGTTCGTGGCTTTGGCCGTGTTATACTTTGTCGTCAATTACGCGTTATCATTGATCTCAAGAATGATCTCGCGGCACTTGTCTTCTGGGGTGCGCTGATCACTTAAAAATGCCGCACCGGACACATTCAGTTGAATGCGACCGGTGCGGCATTTTTGCGTGCAGGCGCTGAGTCAGTCATGGTATTCAAATACCATTTGGGTTGGCGTTGAGCGCGCAGGTGCATAGGCATAATGCGGGTGGTCAAAGGCTTTGAGTTGATCCGGTTGGGTCAAATCGTGCATCGCCGCAAACCGCACCATGGCCCCGCGCGCGATTTTCGCTTGCGTGGCGCGAGTCTTGAAGGTGCCTGCGATGACGCGGCCAAATACCACATCGATCATAGTGTCTGAAGGGCGCAAATACGGCCGGATCGCCTTGGCATATTCAACACTGGCGAGATTGATCAGCGGACCATCTTCAAGGTCCAATTGCTCATATAGCTGTGCGCCCCAATACGCGTAAAGATCTTTGGCTGACTTGACTGACAGTTTGCTGCCAAGCTCCAAGCGATAAGGTACGATCCCATCAAATGGGCGCAAAGTCCCATAAAATCCTGACAAGATCCGCAAATGCGCTTGGATATATTGCAGCGCCGATTCCGTGAATAAGTCTGGTGCCATCGACTGATATTGGATGCCGACAAATGCCAAGATCGCCGGCGTCAAGGGGCCAGTCAAGTTGAGTTGTGCCAGTTGCTGTTCACAAGCTTGAGCCAGTTTGTCGCTGCATTGCCAAAGCTTTTGGCGCTGCGCTGGCGACAAACTGCGCAACGTGGCTAAGATCTCAGTGGTTTGCGGCAAACTTTGCGGCAGCGACGTTGGGGCGAAAGTATCCACGTCGACGCGCATTTTTTTGGCTGGGGCGATGATGAATTGCATAAAGACCTCCGTAAAAAAACCTGCCGTCAACACGACAGGAACAGGTTATTTGGTATGGGTGATCGGTGCTTGTTTCGGGGCGGTGGCTTCATCTGGGAACGTCAGCGCAAAGGTGGTACCTTGGCCTAAAGTGGACGTGACCTTAATGGTGCCACCATGGACGGTGACCAATTGATGCACGATCGCCAAACCTAAGCCAGACTCGCCATATTTGGTGTTTTTGCGGGAAGGGTCGGCTTTGTAGTAGCGTTCCCAAATATTTTTGACTTGATCGTCACTCATGCCAATGCCAGTGTCGCTGACGGAAAGTTCGGTTTGATGATAGCCGGTTTTAGCGCTCAGCGTAATGGTGCCGTTTTGCGTGAACTGAATGGCATTTTGGGTGATGTTGAACAGCACTTGAATGAAGCGATCATGATCGGCGTAAACTTCCACATCGTCGGCGGCATCGATCACCAAGCAATCGCCGGCGGTGTCAGCTTTTTGTTGTAGCTGAGTGACGATATCATGCATGGCCTCAGCGGCGTTAAACGTTTTTTTATGCAATAAGATCTGGTTGGTGCGGATCTTTTCATAATCCAAGTTCTCATTGACCAAGCGGATCAAGCGCTTGGTTTCTTTTTGCATCAGCGCGATCGACTCGCCTTTAGACTCTTCTGGGATCGCGTCATACGCCAAACCTTCTAGCAAGCCGTTGATCGTGGTCAACGGGGTGCGCATTTCATGAGCGGCGTCAGCCATAAATTGGCGGCGGCGTTCTTCTTGACGGTGGATCTCCGCTTGCGAATCGCGCAATGACCCGACCATGTCTTGAAAGTCGTCAGCCAAAGCCGCCACTTCATCATGGCCTTTCTTATCAAAGGTGACATCGACATCATAATCGCCTTCCGCCACTTGATGGGTGGCTTGACGCAAGCGGTTGATGCGATCGACTTGAAAGCGTGCCAAGAAATACGACACGATGATCGCCACCAAAAGCGACAACAAAAAGGCGACCACTAAGTTCTTTTCGGTTTGTTGGATCGACGATTGAATGTTTTCCACTGGGGCAAACGCAGCAATCACAAACAATAACTTTTGGCTTAAAAATACTGGCTTGTAGTAAATGGTCATGCGCTGTTGTTTGCCGTTTTGTGGGTTGGTGGTCAATTCTGGCAACGCCACGGTGTTGCCTTTTTTCAATTGTTGCCAATATTTTGACGCGATCGCTTGCGCGGCGCCGCCTGGTAAATTCGGGTAGCGGGCGGTGTTGGTGGCGTCATAGATCATGAAGTGGACATTTTGCTTGGCGAGGATCTCTTCTGAGTGTTGAATGAATTGGCTGTTGATCAAGTAGGTGTTTTGATCCACTGCGCGATCTTTCAAAACGTCAGTGTATTGTTCCAGCTGGTCGAAACTATTTTGCCAAACCGTATTGGTGGTGCTGCGAATAAACAGCACCGACACGATCGTCAGCGTGACGACGATCAAGCCGAAAAACGCGAGCATTTGTTGATAAAGGAGTTTCATTTGTGATCCAATCCGGTGTCGTCAAATTTATAGCCGACCCCCCAAACGGTTTGAATGATCTGTGGCCCGACTTTTTCGATTTTTTGGCGTAGCTTTTTGATATGGGCGTCAACGGTGCGTTCATCGCCGTAATATTCATAATCCCACACCAGCTGCAACAGTTGTTCGCGGGAAAAGACTTGCTTAGGGTTTTGGGCCAAGGTGTGCAACAAGTCGAATTCCTTGGGGGTGAGGCCTTCAATGGCCACATCGTCTAAGTAGGCTTCACGCGTTTTGGTGGATAACTTGAAGTGGCCGGTGACCACGTCAAAATCGCCATTGGCTTGTGGCGCCTCGTCGCTGGCTTCAGTCGGCGCCGTTTCAGCGCGACGATGTAAGGCTTTGATGCGGGCGACTAACGTGATCGGGGAAAACGGCTTGGTGACATAATCATCGGCGCCAAGCTCCAAGCCTAGCACTTGATCGCTTTCGGTGTCACGCGCCGTTAACATGATCAAAGGCACAGTTTTGGAGATTTTGCGGATCTCTTGGGCCACTTGCATGCCATCCATTTTCGGCAAGTTCAAGTCCAACGTGATGATGTCAAACTCATCAGGGGCTTGCTTGAAGTCCGCTAGTCCAGATTCCCCATCATAGGCGTTCGTGACGTCCCATTGTTCTTTTTTAAAGAACATGTCCATCATTTGTGCAACACTTTCGTTATCTTCGATCATCAGAATTTTCATTTTTATCATCCTCGCATTTTTGGCTAATATAACGAGTGTACGAGCCGTGGCATAAAATCACCTTAAACCCGCGGCCTTTGCATTCAGACTAGCACTCAGCTGGAATTTTGACAATGAACCAAAGTCGTAGGTTTCATGAATTTTTAACGCGTGCAAAAGTGCCTAGCAACCGCCTATGGACACAAACGTCCTGAACTTATGATCGCACATGCAGATCACCGGTCCAGGACGTTTAGGCGCTTGGTTCATGGCATCATTCAACTGAGATCAAATTGACATCCGTGACGCCATGCGATCGTTTCAACGCCGCCACCAACTCATCTAATGAGCCAGTCAAATTGGAGATATCAAACGACACCACCACGCTGGCCCAATTATGGATCGGGATGTTTTGGTTGATGGTGATGATCGAGGCGTTGGCGTCTGACATCGTATTGAGCACTTCTGATAAGATCCCGCGCTTGTCGTTAAGCATCAACGACAACACCGCTTTGCGTTGCGAGATCCCAGAATCTGGCAAAAACACATAATCTTTGTACTTATAATAGGTGCCTCGGCTGATGCCGACTTTTTTGACGGCTTCAGACACTTGGCGGACTTGCCCGTTTTCGATCAACGTCCGGGCTTCGATCACTTTGGCGACAACATCTGGCAAAATGGATCGGTCCACAATGTAATATTTATCCACACAGCAACCCCGCTTTCATATGGCTTATTGTACCATGTTTCGTGAACAAGTGAATGCTAAAAGTAAGCGTTCACGTCACTTCATTGAATCTTCATTTTGATCTGGGGGTGAGGCGAATCAAACGGTCATCACTTTTGACCATTTTTGACAAAGTCTGATGCGACGTGCTAAACTTAAAGGGCATACGGGGGTGTAATGGTCTCGACATTGGTGGCTCGCACATGTGGTGCACGTCGGAGGGTCGGCTCCGTCAAGAACGCATACAGTTTATTAACTGCAAAAAACAACAATTCTTACGCTTTAGCTGCCTAATAACAGCTTAGCGTGATCGCCGTAGCTTCGCTCAAGGGTTACTTAGCGGTCTCAAATTAATTGAGCTACGCAATGCCTTGCCACCTGAGGGGTATTGAAGAGATAGTAGGTTAGCTTAATTGCGTTAGCCTTGATTCACGGCGCGGCAGTTAGGCGAATTTCAAATAGTGGAACTAAGCGTGTAGAATCACATGTAGTGGGGCTGATGGACAGGAGTTCGATTCTCCTCACCTCCATACAAAACCCGTTTGCTAGCCAAGATGCCTCAGTGGCATTGAAGGCTTTTTTTTTTGCCCAAAATCACCTTAAAATCGGCTACTGTAAGGCCAGGCATTTAAGCGTGATCACGCGCCAAAATAAGGTTCTGGCGCATTGCGGGTGTGCAAGAAGTTTTGATAAATGGCATTGAGTGCCCGCGCGTAATCATGAGTGGCCACGCCGATCAATAAGTTTGAATCCCCGGAATTTTGTGAGACCAACCGTACCGGGATATTGTTGTCATCTAAATAAGCCAATAAGCGTCCGGCGATGGCTGGGCGTTTGGCCAAACGCTGCGAGATCGTGGAGATCAAGGCAATATTGGTTTGGATCGCCAGATCATCTGGGGCACAAGCGCTGACTAAGTCTTTGGCAAGCACTTGGCGTTGCGCCATGGCCAAAGTTCCATGGCAGATCAAATTCAAGGTGTCGATCGAAGTTGGCATGTAGACGACTTTTAGCTTGTGGTCTGCCATCACCGCCAACGCTTTTTGGACCACATCTAAATGGGCAGCTAGCTGATAGCGCTTCAAAGTGATCACCGTATAATGCCTGCGCCCAGCGATGCCAGTCAAAGGCCCATCTAAGTTCCCAGCGCGTACCACCAGCGTCCCAGCGTCGTTTGGTTGATTGGTGTTTTTGATGCGAGTGGGGATGCCTTTGGCGCGCACCGGTTGCACTGCGTCGGCTTGAAATACTGCCGCACCCATAAAAGTCAACTCGCGCAATTCGGCGTAAGTCAATTGCGTGATGGCTTTTGGGGCGTGCACGACGCGCGGATCCGCCATTAAAATGCCAGACACATCCGTCCAGTTTTCATAAAGATCGGCGTCTAATAAGTTGGCTAACCATGCCCCGGAAATATCCGAACCGCCACGCGGCATTAAATGCACGCAACCAGATTCATCCCCGCCATAAAATCCTGGTAAGACAAAATGCTTCGGAGCTTTGGCTAAAGCTTGCGCTGAAGCCGCCGCGTCGAATTGATC
This sequence comes from Lacticaseibacillus salsurae, assembly GCF_045862175.1. Taxonomy (NCBI): domain Bacteria; kingdom Bacillati; phylum Bacillota; class Bacilli; order Lactobacillales; family Lactobacillaceae; genus Lacticaseibacillus; species Lacticaseibacillus salsurae. Next base: position 21,318 of record NZ_BAAFZI010000009.1, read on the forward strand.
ATGATCAAATAACATCACCTTGGTGGCATCAAGCATTGGCCAACCTAAGTATTCCGCCATGAGACTGGCTGTGAGGAACTCACCGCGACTGACCAAATAATCATGATCGTGATGCGCGTTCCACTGCGTTTGAATCTGGTCGACGGCCTCGGTGAGATCAAAGTTTAACTGCAGTACGGCTTTGATCGGTGCCAGTCTGGCAATGACTTGCGCAAACAAGGCTTGATCATCAGAAGCGGCGATGCGCAACAAAAGATCCGTGAGTTTCACTGGGTGTTGGGCGTCTTTGCCGGCTGCTGACACCACCAAATAACGGCGCTTCTCGTCGCTAGCCAAAATGGCTTTGACTTTGGCAAATTGTTCGGCGTTGGCCATTGAAGACCCGCCAAATTTACAAACTATGGTCATGAAGTTGCACCTCCGAAGCTAAGCGGTAAGCTGCGGCATGGTCATTTCGCGACAAGCGTACGCTGATTTCACCGGCGGTCGTGTCATCGAGTTGTTGCCAGCCATTATCGTCGCGCCAAAGCCAGCTGCCGCGGAGCAATTCAGCATCATTACGCAAATCGCGGTTAAAATGGCGACTTAAATGCGGCACGTGTTGGGCGATATCCAACAAGTCTTGAATGATCGCATGCGCCGTGGGCAGTTGGCCAGCGCCTTGGCCGAAAAATTGTAACTCGCCAATGGTGTTACCTTGCAAGCGGATCAAATTGAAATTATCCGGGCAGTTGGCTTCGAGACTGCACTTTGGCACTAAAGTTGGGGCGATCACCGCAGTGAAGCGGTGGTGATCGCGCTTGGACACGCCGATCAAGCGGATCGCCAACTCATGTTTTGTCGCCCAAGTGATATCTGCGGCAGTGACGCGCCGGATGCCAATAGTGGGTAACGCAAAATCTGGCGTCGCGTTATAAGCGATGGCAGTGGAAATACGCAGTTTGTTGGCGACATCGATCCCATCGATATCGGCAGTTGGATCTTTTTCGGCGTAGCCTAATGCTTGCGCTTGGGTCAACGCTTTTGCAAAATCGACGCCGGTTTTGGCCATGTGATCGAGGATATAGTTGCTGGTGCCGTTGAAAATCCCAGACACGCTAGACACGTCATCCACGCGGGCGGCATTTTCTAAGTTCTTCACCCAAGGGATCCCGCCGCCAGTGGTGGCTTCATAGTAAAAATGCACATGATTCGCGGCTGCGGTTTCATTGAACGCCTGCAAATATCGCGCCACGACGGCTTTGTTGGCGGTGACCACATGCTTGCCGGCGTTTAAGGCTTGCAAAATGTAGGTATGCGCCGGTTCGATGCCGCCCATGGTTTCCACCACCGCGTCAAGTTCTGGGTCCGCCAAGATCGCATTTAAGTCGCTGGTGGCACGCGGATCGAAAGCGACATCTGTTGGCCGCGTGAATAAATAGCGGACCTTGAGTGTCTTGGTTTGGTTGGTTTGGGCGCTGATGATCTTGTCAACGCCGCTACCGATTGTTCCGTACCCTAAAATTGCGATTTGCATGGCGAACCTCGATTTCTGTGTTTTAAATCAATAAACACTTGTATTTGAATACTGAACAGATTATCATAACCAGTATGCCATTGCAAATGAAAACTTGGTAGCGCAAGAAATTTCTTGCTACCGGAAAACGAGGCCTGATATGTATACCAGCACGCGCGACGACCAACTTCAATTAACCAGCAAACAAGCCTTGACGAAAGGCTTTGCGACTGACGGGGGATTGTTTGTGTTACCTACACTGCCAAGCGTTGATCTGACCCAAATGCTGGCTGCAGATTACCAACATCAAGCCCAAATGGTTTTAAGCGCTTTGTTACCAGATTTTGAACCGGCAGTGATCGCTCAAGTGGTCCAAGCCGCTTACGCCGATCAATGGGACGATGCGCGCATCACGCCGCTGAAAAAAGTTGGCGATCATTATATCTTGGAATTGTTTCATGGCCCAACCAGCGCTTTTAAAGATATTGGCTTACAAGTGTTGCCACGTTTGCTCCAATATGCCATCGACGCGCAAACCAAAGTGTTGATCTTAGCGGCCACTAGCGGCGATACTGGCAAAGCCGCCTTAGAAGGGTTTAAAGATGTGCCGCAAACGGCGATCGCCACGTTTTATCCTGAAGGTGGCGTCAGTGCGATCCAAGAAAAGCAAATGCGCACGACTGGCGGCGCCAACACCCATGTGGCGGCGATCAAAGGCAATTTTGATGATGCGCAAACTGCCGTCAAAGCGATGTTGAACAATGCGCAATTAGCCGCGCAACTCGGATCGGTGAAACTGTCTGTCGCCAATTCCATCAACATTGGCCGCTTGGCGCCGCAAGTGGTGTATTACTTCAATGCCTATCAGCAACTAGTCAGATCCGGCGTGATCAAAGTTGGCGAAAAGATCAACTTCACAGTACCTACTGGCAATTTCGGGGATGTGTTAGCAGGCTATTATGCCAAGTTGATGGGCTTGCCTGTCAATAAGTTGATCGTGGCAACGAATGCCAATTCGGAAGTCGCTGATTTTTTGGCCACTGGTATTTATGATCGCAATCGCGAGTTTGTTAAAACCGTTTCGCCTTCAATGGATATTCAAATTTCCAGCAATTTGGAGCGCTTGTTGTTTTATAAAAGCGGCGGTGATAGCGCCTTGGTCGCCAAATTGATGCAAGAGTTGGCCGAAACTGGGCGTTATCAAGTTTGCAATGACTTGCTTGCCGCGATCCAACAAGATTTTGTGGCTGGCGCGGCCAGTGATGCGGAGGTGGTGTCAGCAATTTCGACGGTCGACGCCAACGCCGGTTATGTGATGGATCCGCATACCGCTAATGGCTATGTGGTGCAACAGCGCCTGCAAGTGCCTGGCGTCACGGTATTGTTAAGCACTGCCAGTCCGTTTAAGTTCCCCCAAGTGGTGGCAGGGTCGGTGTTGAATCAACATTTTGATTCCGGCTTTGCGGCAATGGCCGCGTTGCACGAACAGCGGCAGTTGACTATTCCAGCACCACTCGCTGCATTGGCGGATCTGCCAGAACGTTTTGATACGGTGTTGATGCCGCAAGCCATGCCTAAATGGGTCGCCAAAATCGCCAAGGAGATGTGAAACCATGTTTGAAGTCACTGTACCTGCAACGAGTGCCAATCTTGGCGTCGGTTATGACGTCTTAGGGTTAGCCGTGGATCTGTATTTAAAAGTCGAATTTGCCAGTCGTGATCATGGCGTGGCGATCATTGGCGGCGATCCCAAATTTCAAAATGCAGACAATCTGATCTATCAAGCTTTCCAAAAAGGCTGTGCAGCCATTGGCGAACCCACCCCTGGCGTGCAAATGACGATCAGTTGTGACATTCCAGATTCGCGCGGCTTAGGGAGCTCAGCAGCTTGTATCGTCGCTGGTTTGGCCGGCGCTAATTATTGGTTTGATTCCCCATTAAATGACACGGAATTGCTCGCCTTGGCCACGGCCATGGAAGGCCATCCAGATAACGTGGCCCCAGCAATTTTTGGCGAGTTGACGGCAACGATCATGACTGGCAATAAGCCAGTAGTCGCCCATTATCACGTGGCGGACAACTGGCAATTGGCGGTGGTGATCCCAGATGTTGAGTTAAGTACCGCCAAAGCGCGCGCAGTGTTGCCTAAAACCATGACCTACGCCAAAGCCAGCTATCAAATGGGACATTGCACGCTAGCCGCCACGGCACTTGAACGCGGCGATGAGGAATTGTTGCAGGCGGCTTTACAAGATCAAATGCAAGAACCTTTCCGCGCCAGCTTGATCGACGGCTTTCCTGAGATCAAGAATTTAGGCCAACAATTAGGCTTGAACGTGGTGATCTCAGGTGCCGGTTCGACCATGTTGGCAATTGGCCAAAAGCGCTCCCAACTGCAACGCTTTTTACAATTAGCCAAACAAGCGCATCCCACTTGGCGCTGTGAACAAGTGCACATCCAACCTCACGGCGCGCAGATTTCAACGCTTCAAGCGGCTGCAGAAGCCTAACAAAAATGCCTTTCGACCATCGCGTCGAAAGGCATTTTTGAGTTAAGCAGAAGCCGCGTCATCAAGGGATGGGGCTTCTTGCCAGCTGTGTTTGGGATTGGCTTGGATCAAGCCCATGTCAGTGGTCAAAATGATCAAGCTAGCATCTGCTTGGGCGATCGCTTCTTGGGCACAGGTCAAAAATAACCGCGTTTCTTGTGGATCTAAGGCTTCTGGGAAGTCTTGCATCAACAAAAATTGACGCCCTGACATTAAGCCGCGAAACAACTGGACATATAAACTTTGCGCAGGCGTCAGGTGCTTGGCATCGCTGTCTAACAACAAGGTATCTTTGCGCAAAGCTTCCGGGATCAAGGTAAACGGGCGATGTTGTCCATTGATCAAAATATTGCTACGAACCGTTAAATACGGGACGATGCTGGCATCTTGTTGGGAGATCATCGCCATATTTTTGGCGGCGCCATGGCTGACAAAAGTCTGGGCATAAGTTTCAAACCCATGCGTCAACGCAGTAGCGTCGGCAAAGTGGATGTAATACAAGCCAGCTGGGGTAAACAAGTTGGTCAATGTCGTTTCAAAGTGTTTGGCGCGTTGGGAATGAAAAATGGCCATTTAACTACCTCCTGGTCAAGGCAAGCGCAAGCGTCGGCGACTGCGCCAAACGCTGAATGCATAGACGACAGTTTGCGGGATCACTAAGGCACCAAGTCCGCCTAAAAATGTTGTTGAAAAGCCGCAAAGTACGACAGTATCTAATCTGGGACCGCCGCGGTGCGGGATCACCAAGCTGTCTTGAGAAAAATCCGTGATCCGATGCGCAAAAAGTTGTTTGGTCAACTTGGTGAAATCACTAGCTGAAACTTGACCGTTGAGTTGTTGTTCAAGCAACGTCGCATTCAGTTTGATCAAGTGTTGATCCAATACTTGGGTGAAGCATACCAAAACCAACCAAGCCAACCCGAAGCCGACGACAAATACGACCAGATTTTCCAAAAGGTATTGGCTGATGATATCACCAGCATTTTTGCCGATCAGCAAGTAGGCGTTGGTTTCTTGTTGGCGCTTTTTGGCCAAATAAATGGCAAAGCCAAAAGTGACCAACGCCAACATGGCAATGCTGACCCACCACCAATTGAGGTATTGGGCGGTAACGTTGGTGTAGGCGGTTTGCACTGAGGTGATCAATTTGGTGGCAGACTTCACGGCAGTGGTGTCGAACTGTTGCAAGCGCATTTTGAAGCCAGTTTGGGTAACTTGATTAAGTCTAGTCGCGGTCAACAACACCATACTGATGATGGTAAACAACGCGCTGACCAGCACCCCGGCAAGATACGGCCGGCGATGGTAGCCGAGTGCTTTGATCGCTCTTTCTAAAAACCGCATGTCGTCACCTCACTGAATAATTCAAGTATAGCCGCCAGTTTTGAACAAAATATGAACTTCCGGCGAATTCGGCATGGTTTCGCAAAAATTTCTCGCCAGCCCCTTGACCGGAAACAGGTTCCACAAATTATGCTGAAGCTGTTGCAGCAAGACGTCACATGAAAGTGTGCAGTCACAAAAATCAGCGAATGTGGTAGGCGAAAGAAATTGATCAAATATTATTTTTCAGACATTGATGGCACCTTGATCCATTCTGATGGCACGATCGGCAAGCGGACGCAACAAGCGATTCAAGCGTGTGGCGTGCCGTTTTCGTTGGTGTCAGCCCGGGCGCCATTTGAAATGGCAGCATTGATCGACACGTTGCAATTAAGTGGTTTGCAGATCGCTTATAATGGGGCGATGATTTTTCAAGGCAGTCAGCCGATCATCGCCTATCCGCTGGCAGCGCCGACATTATCGGCTATACTAAAGGCATACCAAAAGCATTTTCAACGCGATCAAGTGTATTGCGCTTTATATGGGGCACACACTTGGTATGCAGCGGCGCCAGACCCTAGCACCCGCGAACAAGTGGCGATGACTGGGATTGCCCCGCACTACCGACCGCTGACTCAAATCACTGAGCCAATTTTCAAAGTGATGTTTTATTGCGCAGATCATGCCACGCTGCAGCAATTGACGGCGTATTATCAAGTGGCAAAGATCCCTGGCTACCAAGCGGCGCGCTCAGGGGATTATTGGCTGGAGTTGACCTCAAACCAAGCCAACAAAGCCAGTGCGATCGCCACAGTGTTGGCAACTAGTCAGCTGTCGGCTGATGAGGTGGCGGCTTTTGGTGATAGTGAAAACGATTTACCCATGTTTCAAATGGTCGGCCAAGCGATCGCCATGGGCAACGCGCCGGCTTTGATCCAACAACACAGTGATGTGGTCACCAGCACCAATGATGAAGATGGCATCGCTGATTTCTTAGCATCATGCCCACAGGAGGAATTCAATGGCTAATATTCGCGACATTGCCAAGCGCTCGCATTACGCAATTTCCACAGTATCACGAGCGATCAATCATTCCGGTTACGTGTCCAAAACTGCCCAAGCCAAAATCGACGCGGTGATCAAAGAGTTGGACTATGTGCCCAATGCCATGGGGCAAAAGCTGAGTTATGGCAAAAGCCAGATCATTGGCGTGGTCATGCCGCAAAACGATACGCGCTACTTTACGCGGATCTTAAGCAGTATCGTCGATGCCGCGGCGCAACAAGACACGCATATTTTGTTGTTGACCAGTGGCTACCAAACGCAACGCGAACGCGATTTTTTGGAAATGTTGCGGCGCCATGCCGTCGATGCGTTGATCTTTTTATCTCACGAGTTGCTGATCACTGCCATCAGCCAATATCAAAAATATGGCCCGATCGTCCTTGGGGAAGCGACGGATCAAAGCGGTCTTTCTGCCGCCTATAGCCAGCGCCAAGCCAGCGAGATCCAAGCGCTTAAATGGATCATGGCAACGTATCAGCCTCGCAGTATCGGCTTTTTATTTCGGCGGCCAGTGGCCAAAAGTGGCACTAGCCGTTCTTGGCTTAGCGCCTATGCCAAAGTGTGTGCCCAATTGCCTGAACCGCAAATCGTGACGGCAGTTGACGCTTATGAGAATGCCTACCAAGCCATGGCGAAGTTCAGCGCCATGCCTGATTATTTGATCGCCAACAGTGATGAAACTGCCGCAGGCGCCTTGCAGTACTGCCAGATGCATCACCTGCATTTGCTTGGCGTGTTAGGCCAAGAACGTGAGCCGATCGGGGAGGTGTTGGGGTTGCCTACCATCGATCATCATTTTGACGCGCTTGGGCGCAAGTTGTTTGCTTTAGCGACGTCACCTGCGATCCAACACATTGCCATACCAGCTACTTTTATTGCCAAGCGCTAAGTCATCAAGGTGCCACCAGTTGTTGTTGGTGGCGCCTTGATGACTTTTTATTTCCCGGGAAATAAAAAACGAGCCAGCTGCTTAAGCTGACTCGATGCGGTTATTGTTGAAGCCCTTTGAGGCTTGAACTTGAAGAAGAACTGGCACTGTTGTTTTTCAGCACACTTTTTGGAAACTTCGTCAAAATGCTAGGATCGCTTTGGACTTCCGGAGCATCGGTGTGAAAATCGCCCACCGTGGTGCGATCACCATTTTGGCTATACAGTGAGGTAGATTTATCACCTAGCGCTTTTTGCGTTTGTAAGACGTTGGTCAAGCTGTTGGCAAAATTCGTGTCTTGCGGATCCACTGGCGCGAAGCCTTTTGGCACGTAAAAGCGTAACAAGTTCTTTGACGCGACGGTGTCAGACAAACTCAAAGCATTATTGACTTGGGCTTGCTTGGCGGCCAGTTCTTGTTTCAAGCTGGCGTTGGGGTGGATCGCTTTGCCAGTGCGATTGAGGTAAACCGTACTGCCGATCACCGTGTAGCGTGGAGTGACAAAGTTGTGATTGCGAAAGGCGACAGTTTGATCATGTTGCGCGGAAAGTAAGTCGGTACCAAATTGCACGTAATCTTGCGTGTTGACGCCTAACAAATGCAGCAAGGTCGGCAACACGTCGATTTCACCGCCGTAAGTATGCTTGATGCCACCTTTAAGCCCTGGCATGCTGAAGATCAGCGGCACGCGCTGCATTGCGGCATCGTCATAGCTGTTCCAGTCTTTGGCGGATTTGCCTAACAATGGTGCCAAGGTGGTGTTGCGATCATTGGAGATACCATAATGGTCCCCATACATCATCACCAAAGAGTTTTTGTACAAGCCGCTGGATTTCAAGTAAGCGAAGAATTCCTTCAACGCCCCATCTAAGTAATGCGCCGTGCGAAAATACCCGTTGATCGTCGCATCATCTGTGCCAGCATCAGGAAAGTCACTGTCTTGATCTGACACATAGAAAGGATAGTGATTGGTGGTAGTGATCACTTTACTGTAGAAAGGTTGTTGCAGGCGTTCCATATACTTAATGGTTTCGCCAAACATCAACTTGTCTTTGATCCCATATTCAGTCGTTTGATCGGTGTCTTGAGCGTAGAAGTTGCCATCAAAAAACGATTGATACCCTAAAGATTTGTACACATTATCGCGATTCCAGAAACTGCCAGAACCGCCGTGAAATACCGCAGTGGAATAGCCTTTGGTTTGATTTAAAATCGCCGGGGCGGCTTCAAACGTGTTGTCCGTGCCTAAACTGGTGAACAAGCTGCCAGATTCCAGCCCAAACATGCCAGTTTCTAACATGTTTTCAGCGTCTGAAGTTTTCCCACCACCGACTTGATTGAAGAAATTATCAAAGCTCAACGTGTTTTTGTCCTTGACTAGCGAGTTTAAAAACGGCGTCACTTCTTGCCCGTCGATTTTCATGCCTAATAGGAATTGTTGGAAAGATTCCAAGTGAATGATGATCACATTCTTACCTTTGGCGACGCCTGCATATTGCACATTCGGCGCGGCGTAATGAGTCTTGGTGTAATCAAGCACTTTATCCATATCTGACGCATCGGCGCTGGCGCGGACTTGGGAGTTCTGGGCGGTTTTGACCCCATCATATAAGGTGAAAGGCGCCAATCCTAAGTATTTCACGATGTAATTATGATCAAATGTACGCGTCAACAAGTTCGGCCGGTTCAACTCGGCGATCGCCATGTTCACGGCAAATATCGCCACTGCCACCACAGAAACGGCTTGCGGTAGGTGATATTTCGGCGGGCGTTGATCCAAGTGCAAACCAAAATGCGGCCAGCGCAAAGGTTGATTTTGCAAGTAGCGCAAAATGTTCCACAGCGCATAACCGATCAAGATCAACACCACGATGATGATGTCGATCCAATAGACCAGATCCCGCGGCGTCATCATGCTCATGGAGCTGGCGCCCAGGCCTTGGGCCACTTTAGAGACCCCAAGCATGGTGGTAATGGTCAAAAAGTCACTGAATTCGCGGTAATACAACACATTGGCAAATAATAATAAGTTTAAGGCCAAATAAACCACGATCCCAGCGGCATAAGCGCGCCGCGGGTGTTTGGGGTACATGGCCAAAGATAATAGTAAAGCGCTGGTGCCGATCGGGTTGAGCAATAGCAAAGCTTGTTGAATGAAGCCGCTCGCCCCTAAGCTGAAATCGACATGATACGCAAAAATGGTTTTCAGCCAGATCAAGCCCAGTAAGAGCGCTAAAAAGCCCAGTCGGGTGGTGCGCAAGCGATGGAAATTTTTCAAAAGGAGCCTCCTTCAGCACTTGTCTAACATATTGTACCTGTGCGCAAGTCCTTGGGCAAATCTCCTTGGGAGTTTAATAGAAGTCTTAAGTTCATGCCAGGTGTATCGCAGGGTGAGGTGGCTTTGGTACAATGTGATCAACGGAGGAGTGCGGATGCTGTTTTTAGGACCCATTTATCGCGCGGTCGCTGACAGTCGCTTAGGTGACGTCAATCACTGGCCGTTATTGCGCTTAGTCTTTTATTCATTAGACAAAACCTTGCTTTACTTGATCATCGCGTTAGCTGTGCGATATTTGTGGCACTTTTGGCACCATCGGCCGGTGAGATTCGGCCATGAAGTCAAAGTCGCGCTGTTTATTGCCTACATTATTTTGCTGTTGGCACTGACGGTATTTCGCGATGTGTATTATCCATGGCAATTGGTGTTTCATTGGCACCGCAGCTTGGCGGTGATCAACACGCAACCGCTAGTGGAAACCATTAAGCTGTGGTATGCCACTAGCCGCTTTGATTTTTGGTATCAGTCGGTGGGGAATGTCTTATGGTTTTTGCCTTTTGGGTGGGGCATGGCCAGCTTGACCAAAAAAATCGGTTTCTTGCGCGTCGGCTTGCGCGGCTTGGCGTTGAGTTTAGCCATCGAGTGCTTGCAGTTTCTATTGATCTCTGGCGTGGCTGACATTGATGATGTGATCTTCAATGTCTTTGGCGCGCTGTGTGGCTACTGGTGCTATCGGTTGGTGCATCCGCGCCGTTAAAACTGGGCTTTGCTTCGGCAAAGCCTTTTTTGATGCCAGCGCCGCAAGTAAAAAATTCCCGCCAAAATCACAGTCAAATTAGGCAAAGGTCAAATGAGCTGTTATGCTGAAACTGTCATAAGCTGATGGCAGAACTTTCATCGCGTTTAATAACAAATTTGCTGATACTTTAGTTTTTAAGTTTTCTGAAACTCGAAAGTTTTCAAGACGGCTTGTGAAAATATTCAGTGACACCCGTCACCAAACCGCTAAAAAAGTAAGTTGTTTACACTTTTTTTCGCGTCTTTACTGCCACTTGAAAACACTGACAAAAGGTGGCGAGTTTTGGGCGTTTGTGACGGTTCATGAGTGATGCACGCCACCTATGATAACGGTTTCGGTATCCGTTTGCATAACCGAAACGGCGCGATTTCAAGGTTGAAATGAAAACGAAATCAAGATAAAATAACTACTTGTGGTTTTTAAATGTAAATCTTGAAATCCGGACTTTATAAATTTTCTAATGGAAAGAGGAGAGGTAATGGCAATCATTATTGCGCTGATCCCAGCGATCGCATGGGGGTCTATTGGCTTAGTTAGTGGCAAACTCGGCGGCAACGCTTATCAACAAACCTTAGGGATGACTGTCGGGGCCTTGTTCTTCGGGATCGGCACTTGGTTAGTTGCTCATCCGGTAATGGATACGAAAGTTTGGCTGTTAGGCATTTTGTCTGGGCTGTTTTGGGCCTTGGGGCAAAGCCAACAGTTCCAAGCCATGAAATATGTCGGCGTCTCCATGACCGTGCCAATGTCCACTGGGATGCAACTGGTTGCTTCCACTTTAGCTGGGGCGTTATTGTTTGGCGAATGGAAAACCGGCAAAATGGTCGCTTTAGGTTTGTTGGCCTTGGTTTTATTGGTAGTTGGGGCAACGTTGTCTTCTCGCCAAGAAAAAACTGGTACCACCAAAGCTTCTGGCAACTATGTCAAAGGGATCCGCACCCTGTTGATCTCCACTGCCGGTTACGCCGGTTACACCATCGTGGTCAATGCCGGCCACCTTGGCGCAACTGCTGTGGTGATGCCACAAGCGGTAGGGATGTTAGTCGGGGCGTTGCTATTTTCTATCGGGCATGACGCTTTTGCCAAAGCGACCGCCAAAAACATTGTCACTGGGTTGTTTTGGGGCACAGGGAATGTGTTCATGTTGATGGCGATGAGCTCTGTGGGCTTGGCGATCGCTTATTCCATGTCGCAAATGGGGATCGTGATCTCCACTTTTGGTTCGATCTTCTTGTTAGGCGAACGCAAGACGCACAAGGAAATGACTTGGGTCACTTGGGGTGCGATTTTGATCATTGCCGGTGGCGTGGTCCTCGGGATGATGAAGTAGTACTTATATAAGTAGCCGTCGATGTGAACATTTACAATTTATCGCATCGGCGGCTTGCTTTTTGAAAGTCTAGTGTTTAAAGTTTACAATGTAAATGATTGAAAAATTAGGAGGAACGCTGAAAATGGCTACTATTTCATTTGACGCATCAAAGCTGACCCCGTTCGTACACGACAACGAACTCGGCCAAATGCAGGCACTGGTTACTGCCGCAGACAAAGAATTGCGTGAAGGTACTGGCGCTGGCGCCGATTTCCGTGGCTTTTTAGATTTGCCAGTCAACTATGATAAGGACGAATTCGCCCGGATCAAAGCGGCTGCTAAGAAGATCCAATCTGATTCAGAAGTGTTCGTTGCGATCGGTATCGGCGGCTCCTACTTAGGTGCTCGCATGGCGTTTGACTTCTTGTCACACACTTTCCGCAACTACGAACCAGGCCGCAAGCTGCCAGAAGTTTATTTCGCTGGTAACTCCATTTCCGGTACCTACTTAGCTGATTTGATCGAACAAATCGGCGATCGCGACTTCTCATTGAACGTGATCTCCAAGTCTGGTACCACCACTGAACCTTCTATCGCTTTCCGCGTGTTGAAGGCGAAGTTGATCGAAAAGTATGGCAAAGAAGCTGCTAAAGGCCGCATCTATGCTACCACTGATCGCGCTAAAGGCGCTTTGAAGTCTGAAGCCGACGCTGAAGGCTACGAAGAATTTGTTGTGCCTGATGACTTAGGCGGTCGTTACTCTGTGCTTTCTGCAGTTGGTTTGCTGCCGATCGCCGTTGCTGGTGGTGACATCGACAAACTCATGGAAGGCGCTGCTGCCGGCCGTGACGAATACAAGTCAGACGATTTGACGAAGAACCAAGCCTACCAGTATGCGGCCTACCGCAACATTTTGTACCGCAAGGGCTACACCACTGAATTGCTTGAAAACTACGAACCAACCTTGCAATACCTTGGCGAATGGTGGAAGCAATTAATGGGCGAATCCGAAGGTAAAGACCAAAAGGGTATCTACCCATCAAGTGCTAACTTCACCACTGATCTGCACTCATTAGGCCAATACATCCAAGAAGGTTTGCGTAACTTGATGGAAACTGTGGTTTGGGTCGAAAACCCAACCAAGGATGTGACCATCCCAGTTGAAAAAGGCTCTCTTGATGGCCTTGAATTCCTTGAAGGTAAGAAGATGTCTTACGTTAACCGCAAGGCCTACGAAGGTGTTGTCTTAGCCCACACTGATGGTGGCGTGCCTGTTATGACGGTTTCCATCGACAAGCAAGACGAATTCACTTTAGGCTACTTGATCTCCTTCTTCGAATACGCTGTGGCAGTATCTGGCTACTTGAACGGCATCAACCCATTCAACCAACCAGGTGTTGAAGAATACAAACGCAACATGTTTGGTTTGCTCGGCAAGCCTGGCTACGAAGATTTGACTAAAGAACTTAACGCACGCCTGTAATACCAACGGCTTGAGCGTTATTGAGAAAATGCGTTCAGTCCAAAATAAACAGCGTTTCTCTCTCAACTGTTAAGAAAACTGTTAAGATGAGTGACTCGGCGCCCCTTTTTAGGGGCGTTTTTTTGTTGCGTTTCGAGGTATTCGTTGAGTTTATGGGTAGCAGATTTTTTGACCTTCGGAGTGATTTCAGCGTAGATCTGGGTAGTTGAAATGTCTTTGTGACCGAGAATGTCCTTGATGTCTTCCAATGGGACACCAGACTCGCGGAGGGTCACGCCGAGTGTGTGCCGGAGATCATGAACAGTGATCTTCGGCAGCGGGGGATTGATCTGGTCGGTTGCGCGCTTCATTGCGCCATAGACGCCACTTTCTCCGACAACTTGGCCAAAGTATCGCCGAGTTCCCATATGCTTCCAGACAAACTCCCCAGGGGCGATTGTGGGCGCGCCATCGCCAATATCGACCACATCGCCATTGGGATACCACAAAGCACGATATTCGAGCAGTGCGGCGCGTAAGCGATTAGTCATATACAGCGTGCGAAATGATGCCGGATACTTTGGATCATCGAGAATGATCTCACCAGCGTGATCACCTACTTCAGCGCGGTACAGCCGAGTCTTATTGATATCCACAGTGTTGTCCGTAAAATTGATATCGTCCCAGGTAAGCGCTAGATCTTCACCTTTGCGAAGACCGAGATTCAGAACTGTTAAGAAAAAATAATACCAGACTTTGTTTCGATCCTTTTTGACAGCCTCAAGAAAGGCATCGCCTTGTGGGACAGTCCAATAATGCAGCCGTTTGATTTGACGTGCGGATCTTGGGTACTCGACGTTGATGGTTGGATTTTCGACGATGTATCTAAGCTTCACAGCTTTTGCCAAGGCGTTGCCGATCGTAGCGTTGATGATCGATACGGTATTTCGTTGGAGGGGGGCACCGTTCTTACCACCATGGTCGAGCATGTCGAGGATGAACTGCTGATGAACTGTGGGCGTGTACTCGCGTAGCATATAATTGCCGATGTTAGGAATGAGGTAGTGATCGATGTTATAGCGATAGATGATCATGCTGCCTTCTTTGACGTTGACTTTGTACTTCTCGACCCATTCAGTCAGCCAGTCCTTTATCATCATCTTGTCACGCCGGCGTCCAGTCCGTTTTAGTTTGGCAAGGTCTGCCGTTTTTTCTTTGGCCCAGTCATTCGCTTCCTCCCAACTGTCGAAACCGGCCTTGTGGACATTGGCTTGCTTGCCGGTACCTTTATTCCAGTGATCGTAGATTTGAACATCGTACCTGACTTTTCCAGATTTTAGTGTATAAGGTTTGATTGTTGCCATGAAATTGCCTCCGATTTGAATACTACGTACCAGTTTTACAAACTGACGTTCGGTGACCAGGTTAAATAAAAACCCCAAAATGGGGTTATAGATTTTACCTATATAAACATATATAATATAGGCTGAAAGTAGGTGCGGATTATGAAAAGATTTGCAAGTGACGAAATCATCATGGAATTACAAATGATTCATAAAGAGTTACATGAGCTAAATCAACGACTAGACACTGGTCGTTTGCTTAAAAATCATGAAGGTGACGATCCGGGAATTCCAGGGATCAGTGCAGATTTTGTTGATGATCTCAAGAAAATATCTCCAAAATCTTGCTAACACTTAGAGTGGAAGTACTTGGTGTTTTTACTCTTAAACTGAGTAAAAAATCAATGAGCATTTGATTTACCGGAATCAGGCCGACCACTGGAAGGATATCCCAAAAATGTTGACCTTCTATTGTTGCTACCGGAAGCATTTTAAGCGCAATAAAGCGATTCAGCTCACGCTTTATATTGTTATTAAGGAGTTCCTTGCTCAGCAACGAGTTGCGATCCTGAATATCAGCCAGTCACCGCTTTTCTACTGGTTCTTTCTTCAAATTCATCTGAATCCATCTATGTATAAAGATGACAAAACGCTGACCAAATATGTTTCAGATTCTTCATTTGTTCCAGTTCCAGAATCCCGTAAGAAACAATATCCGGTCGTTCATGAACTTGCCCATGTATTCCATAATGAAATGTGGAATGAGTCGCTTGCACAGCCTGAAAGAGTCTTACGCGTGATGAATTTGTTGCTGGCCAGCTCCGGCAGATCTATAATATTTATAGAAAGCAGAACAAGAATGTCGCGACTAACTTGGTATCTAAATACGCAAGCGACAGTCCGCGTGAAGAATTCGCAGAATTATTCGTGGCAGCTCGCATTGGCTACAACAGTAAATGGGCTGAGGCAATGCGCACGTATCTGAAAGGGGTGAAATAGCATGGAACGATTAAGCCTTAAATTTCTAGATCATCCAGAGTGGCAAAAACGCGAATCCGACGGGTGGCCATGGAATAGTGATGGCGAACTCATGCTAATTGACAACCCCACGAAGGAAGCTTCAGAGGCGTATCAAGAGTATCTCACCCATGTTCGACAACAGCGCCAATTATCTGGAGACTACTAGCATCCAATTATGGGTGCTTTTTTAATGCCATGGTCCTGAGCATGACCAATCAAAAACTGTTTTATACGACGGAAAAAAATAGCCCGCAACGCGGACTATGCTTACTTGTATAGCTCATCATGTGAGCCTGTGGCGATTAATATGAGTATCAAGACGTCATCGTCAATTGTGTACTCTAGTAGCCACTTGCCGGCTTTATCGATGTGCAATTCACGATAGCCTTGCTTGTCGCCAACCAAGGCGTGGTCTTTTAGACGTTTGAGGGTTTCAGCATCTTGTGAAGCTAATGCACGGATAGCCACGTTATAGTCAGCTAGACGGTAGTGCTTTTTTAGCATTCGTTTGAGCTGACGATCGTAGCCTTTGACCCGCTCAATCTTCAGCATATTTTGATACTTCCTTCAAGTAGTCTTCGACCTCCGTTGGCGCTGTGACGTGGCCAGCTTCAAGCTCTGCAATGGCACGGTCTAATGCGGTTGGGTTGGCGTTTGGGGTAAATGGTAGCGTGTGTGTGCGCTTGACGGCTTTTAACGTCATGACGATAAGGGTACTCATATCTAGACCCATCGCATCTAGATCTTGTTGAACGCTGTCTTTAAGCTTGCGGTCCACACGAACCGTGATTGTGCTGTCTTTTGTCGTCATATGATCATCTCCTACAAGTATTGTACTACGCTGTTCATACAATGTAAAACATTTAGCAATCAATGAGCTATTAAGTGTTCCTGCATTGCTAGGCTACGAATAAGCATGCAAATCGCTCAAGAACGCAAATAGAAGGGGATGTCGAATGTGAAAAAAAGCTCAAAAGTGCACCTGATTTACGGCGTCAGATAGTTAGCCGGCTAACTATCTCGATGGCTGTGATCTGTGCGAATCATGAGGTCGTAATTAAGATTACTCGGGGTTTACTTGCGATCACGATTGTATCGACTTTTTAAACGTCACGTTGATTTATTGAACTTGATCATGGGCTGTCCCGGCATCAATTTGAAGACCATGCAGCCATCTTTTTCGTTAGGAAACTCGCTTGTGACTTGTGCCGGCTTGCCGCTTGTGCTAGCGTGAAAGTAACAAATTAGAATGGGTGGTCGTATGTTAAATATTGGTGTCGTGGGCCTGGGCAATATTGCGCAAAAAGCATATTTGCCAGTTTATGCTGAATTACAAGATCAAGCACAGTTTTATTTGATCAGCCGTGACCTGGAAAAGGTGACACGCATTGCCAACAAGTATCACATGGTCGCAGCCGGAACGGACTTGGACGCGTTGGACAACTTGCAACTGGATGCGGTGATGATCCATGCGGCCACAAGTGTTCATTATGAAATGGTGAAGCATTTTTTGGCGCGAAATGTGAATGTCTTCGTGGATAAGCCGTTGGCCACCAATATGGATCAAGTCACTGAGCTGTATCTGCTGGCGGCGCAACATCAAAAACTGTTGACAGTGGGCTTTAACCGCCGCTTTGCGCCAGCGGTGAAGACCTTGATCGACATGCCAGAGAAAAATGTGATCAATGTGACCAAAAATCGCATTGCTAGTCCGCAACCACCTAAAGAAGCCATTTTTGACTTATTGATCCATCCGCTGGACACCGCGCTGGCATTGGCAGGCTTTCCAGCTGAACCAACGGCGCGCTACACCATGCACGCAGATAAAGATGGGGCGCTGGAACAAGCGTCAGTGACCTTTATGGGTAGCGGCATTCGTGGTGAAGCGGCGATCAATATGGTGGCTGGCACCAACTTGGAAGAAGCCACAGTTGGCACGCCTAATGGGTTATTTCGCGTTGAGGACTTGGCGACTAGCCACACTTACCATGGCACCAGCCATACGGTGATCGCCAGTCCTGATTGGCAACCGATGCTGGAAACGCGCGGTTTTGCGCCGTTGGTTCGCGCCTTTTTTGACGCGGTGGCCAATTCTGGCGAAAATCCGATCGCGCCGGCTTCCAGTCGCTTGACCCATCAGTTGTTATGCGACATGGTCAATCAATTGCAAGCTTAAGCATTAAAAAAACCGACGTGATGTCGGTTTTTTTAATACTTTTTACTATTGAGGATCACTAAGATGCCACTGGCCATGGCGATGGCACTGGCGGCTATCGATACTGCGCTAGCCGCGGTGGCGATGATCCCCCAAGGTTTGGTGTTGTGTTTCATGATCGACCTCCAAGCGTTTTCTTTATTGTAAAGTTAATCATGATAAGGCGCAAGGATGCGCTGCCAAGTCTGGGCATCTTCATCGGGACAAGCGTCGGTCAAGGCGTCTTCTAGCGACACACTGCCATCAGGTGCTACGGCATAAGTAATCAAAACGGCGGGGATGGTGGGATCGTCTAGGCTTTGGATCTGGCCGACGTGACCGGGCTTTAAGTGACTTTGAAAATGGGCCACCGCTTGGCTCAACGATACGGGTTCGACGACATCAGAACATTGATATCTCATGCTAAACACCTCTTAGTTAGTGTACGCGAGTCCCATTTTGGAAAACTTGTTTGTCAGGTTGCATCAAAGCGTGAATATCTTTCAGTGGATCTTTGGCCAATACCAAAAAGTCCGCCGCTAAACCTGGTTGCAACGTCCCGCGTTGTTGATCGACTTTCAACAACTGTGCGGCTTTGATGGTGGCGCCTTGCATGGCTTGTAAGGTGGTGGCGCCGCATTTGTCGACCCACAAGGCCAACTCTTCTTGCGTCCCGCGATCGAAGCGATTGAACGGGGTACCAGCGTCAGTGCCGCACACGACATTGAGATCAGTTTGAAAAACCATTTTCAAGTGTGCAAAAAAGTCGTCGCGCACCGCGTCGTTTTTGCGGGTCATGTAAGCGGGCAGGGAGTCGCGGCCATAGCGGCTGATGGCAACAGGCGCATTTAGTGTTGGCACCAGATATTGATGATGGGCGATCATGGCTTGTACTTGCTTTTCGTCGATGTAAATACCGTGTTCAATGGAATCAACGCCAGCGTCTAAGGCATTTTGAATGCCAGCATGGCCTTGGGCGTGGGCAGCGACAGTGCGGTGCTTGTTATGGGCTTCTTCAACGGCAACGGCCATTTCTGGCACCGTCAGCGCGGTATCGTCGATCGCATCGTTAGGCGACATCACCCCGCCAGTGGCCATCACTTTGATATTGTCGGCACCAAGTTTGATCGCTGTGCGGACGGCTTTGCGCATTTCGTCAGGGGAGTCGACTAAATACGACATGTTGGTTTCACCATTCAAGCCTTCGACAAAATCCCCATGGCCGCCTGTCATCGACATCGGCCGGCCGCTAGGGACGATGGTTGGGATCGGCTCGCCAACTTTTGGACCTAAGTGTTTGAGGTTGATATCGACATTAAAAGCACACCCGCAGTCGCGTACGGTGGTCACACCAGCGGCCAACAGCTGACGGGCGGCTTTAATGGCATTAACAGTCACTTCGGTTTCACTGCGATGATCCAAATTGTTGGCCATGGGGTCCATCGACAAGTGCACATGGGCGTTGATCAAACCTGGGGTGACATATTGGCCATTCAGATCCACTAAGTCGTCATCTGCTTGCAGTGGCGCCTCGCCGCTACCAGTTGCTGTGATCTTGCCAGCAGCCACGCCAAACCACGCATTAGCGGTAGGTTGAGTGGTGGTGCCAGTCCATAAGTTGCAATGTTCATAATAAGTGGTCATTTGATCGCCTCCACCGCCAACTTACGCCAAGCAAGAAGCAGTGTCAATGCCTTAATGGCGGTGAATTTGGGCACAAAAATACCGCGAAACATCAAAACATTTCGCGGCTTTTTCATTAAGTTGGGTAGATAGGGATCGAACCTATGATTATGGATTCAGAGTCCACTGCGTTACCACTTCGCTACTACCCAATAAGTTTTTCAACAAGAAATAGTTTACAAAAAATCCACTGAACTGTCAATGTAAACTTACTTTTGCCGCGCCCTTGCCACTTTTTTTAGACCTGAGCCAGCCATGTAGCGAGGCGAGTGTGAGACTAGCTGAGATAGTGCACTGGCTGGAGTTTTAACGGCTTAGATGCAACATTTCGCAACACTGAGAATGGCTGGAGTGCTACTCTCACAAGAAGTTGAGCTACTGCGTAGGTTGCTTTTTGCAAGGCTGATATGCAACATTTCGCAGTTTTTTGAGAGTCGTGCTTTTGGGGCTCAACTTTCAAACGCCTTGTTCATTGCCACCAACGCGTTATTTATATCGCCGCTATCTGCATCCCCATACACGTCTAGAGTCATCTGTGCTGACCTGTGACCGGCTAACTTGGCTACAATAACGGGTGAGAACCGCTGTTTGTTGAGCATGTAGGAGATAAAGCCAGCTCGTAAGTCATGAAACCGGCTCTTTTTGGTTAGGATGCCACGCTTCATCAAGTCTGGCCGCATTTGTATCCACTTGTGAGTGAAAATGTTCAACTCGTACAGCTCTTTAGAGTTTGGCTTCATCCACAACATGGGATAGCGAGCATCTGTGACGCGATCGCGCCACAATGCTAGCCGCTTTGGTAGTGTGGCTCTGTAGTCGAGTAGAGCTTCCTTAACCTTGTCTGGTAAACCTACCACACGCTGACCGCCGTTTTTCGTTCCCTCTTTTATAGTGCGAACTAGCTTGCCATCTTCGCCCGTGTACTGAATGAGTGTGTGTCTCACGTTCAACATAGAGTGTTTGAAGTCTATGTCTGTCCACATAAGCCCGAGAATCTCTTCACGGCGTAACCCACACATTAGAGAAATGAGCATCCCCGCACGATACATGGGACTGAGGTTGTCTAAAACCTCTACAACACCATCATATTGACTGGCAGTGATGACTGTTTTCTCGCGATACTCTCGCTGTCGGCCTGAGACTGAGTGACACGGGTTGAACCGCTTAGGAACAAGCTTAGCCTCTTGAGCCAGCCTGAACACTTTGGATATATCGTGCAAGTAATGATTCAATGTGTTGTTAGACACATTGCGCTTTAACTTTATATTATCTAGCAAGTTTTCTACGTCATCTGGCGTTATTGTGTCCAATGGTTTTAGACTGAAAGCGGGGTAATCTCTATCTATTATCTTGAGATTTGGTCGTCTACCTAATTGGACGCCCTGTAGAGAGCCCACATGCTTCTGAGAAACGGCTGAGCCACTGAGTAGGGCCTCCTGTTTGAGCTGAGTAAAGAACTGGCCGTCATGAGCGGGAATGTCACCTTGAGCTGTGTAGTCCCTGAAAGTTGGGGATGCACTCACTTTGTTCAACGCTTTGGCTTCTACCACAGGTTCGTGAACAGCCTTGTAAGCTTGTTCCTGAGCTTCTAGCCACTGAACATACAACTGGCGGGCTTCCTTGTCCGTCTTGCCTTTTACTGTCTTTTGCTTGCGCCATGGAGCTGTTATGGGTGAACCTAAACAGCATCGAAATACATATCCCCCTTTTCGTGTTTTCTGGATACCGGTTGAGACTGGCTTGTTATGAATCTTTTCCATGATGTGACCTCCTAAAGGCCAACACCTACAGGCACATTGTAGAGAACGCACTGGACTAAATCAAGCTGAAACGGGCTCAATGGGTATACACAAAGGACGTATTCTTTTAGCTTTTAACTGGTAGTTAGAACCTCGACACGATGGGATTATCGTGAATCGCGATAATTCGACACCGTATTTTCACTTGCTATTAGGATAGGACACAATAGGTTGGAAGAGTGTCAAAAAGTTGCATAGTTGTGACCTGAAACCTGAGCCAGCCAATGGAGAGGTGTTTTCTACCGTCCCTTTGAGCAAGGGTGTCCAGTGTGTGGACTGCTTTTCAATAGCCGTGAAATGGGGCAATAGCATCACACAGGCTGTTCTCACTGAGCTTTCCCTGAATCTGGGAACGGGCCTCTATTGATTTTCAAGACGGTCTGTTATTGGGTGCTTACGATGAATTTCTCTCTAATTCCCTTTAAAAAGTGGATAAAGCCCGCTATATAGGCATTATCTATAGGTGGTAGGTCTATATATAAAAAGTTTTCATTTCTGCAAATTACTACTGTCAAGATAATATTGGTATGCGCGGTTACTGTCTTCAATGACGGGGCGGGGATGAAAAAGACACACCCATGATTATGGATGTGCCATTATTTGAATGTTCAGTTGCCTGCTCTTTCGTCAGCTTCATTCAAAGATAACCCAAACCAGCCATCCCAATGCCACCAAATGTTGTCAGGTGAACCATACGCAATGGCGAGTGAATGAGCATCTCCACGGTTGTATTTACCATACTCAGGAAAGACGTTATCAAACGTGAATTGGCCAATTGAGGCGTTCGGCGAGTGCGTGACTACCGTACCCATTTTTGAGACTGATTGAGGTGTAGGAACCTGTGTACCATCAACTAGAAAAATTAGTTTAGAAAAATCCAGCGATTGGTTATCTGGAGCGTTTGTCCATGCGGCAATTGCAAAGTGCGTAAACCTTGCAAGCGTTGTTATCTGAAATCCTGCTTTTTCGGCATTGCTATCATCGCCGGGCGGCGTACCTTTCTTAGGCAGATTCGGAATTTCCTGTGATGAATCGTTAGTTGCATCGTCACTGTCGGTAGTGGTATTGTCCGCATCTGCATGTTGTTGCTGTGCATCCTTGTTAATTTTTATCGCTTCCGCTGATTTCAAGTTTGAGGAGGAGACGCCACTATCGCGGATTGCTAGATAAGTATAGGCCAGTGGATAGTCAGCACTTAGGTACTCAAATAATCCATCTGCAACGTACAATTGATTAGAAGTGTTAGCAAAGATTTCAGCTACTTTTGATGAACTATTTGGCTTGACCGTGATTGTGCCAGTCAAATGAGAGTTTGTGAGGTCGCCTAACTCGTTAATTAAAAACTTGCTTTGGTCAAACTCCACCCGTTTGTTTGTTTTGTTGGTGATAGTCATATCTACGTTACAAGGCGCGGGCGCATAGGTTGTTTGCTTAGCGCTTGCTTTGGTTGCATCTTGGTATGCCTTGAAACTAAAACTGATTTTCTCCCGTTCTGCTTTTGATAGAAGCTGATATGATTCTGTGGTAACTTTGTGCACCGCCGGTGATCCGGCGTGCACTCCTTTAGCGGTACTTTTTTGAGTGGTGTTAGAATTTGCACCACACCCAACCAATGCAACGGAAAGTAAGCAAACAATAGCAATTTTTTTGAACATGACAGTCCTCCTACTCTTTTACTTTACCAACTTCAATCAAACGAACTTCATTAGTACCTGAGGCATCTAAAAAACTTGTAAATGCGCTTTTACCTATAATGGTTTTTCTGAATATTCCTGAAACCTTGGTCACTGACACTGAAAGCTGTGGGTAGAATGGGTCGTCAAGTGCAGTATGTAGCGCTAATCCACGCGGCCATTGGAGAACAGATTCCTCAGGGTTTGTAGTCCAGTACAAAGTATAATTTTCGGAGGCGTTGTATATTTGATTTGCAAGGTCGCCACTCTTGTTGGCTTCCTCAACCGCGGTTTTTTTCTCGTACAGAAGTGAGCCATCGTTCTCTTTGTCAGTGCCAAATGCAATGTAACCTATTGTCCGATACTTATCGGAAACTTTGACCTGATATTCAAAAATTTTTCCTTCTACCACTTTTCTAACTTGAACACCACTGTGTGTATAGTGATAGCCAACCAATAACGTAATCACGACTATTAGACATTGTATGATGAAAACTATTTTTTTTGCACGTACGGTACTTGATGCCTTATTATCCAAAATGATTCCCCCTCGTATCTCGACTGATACACGTAAAATGAAAAGTCTCAGTTGTTAGACAAAACTTTTAAGCCCAAATTGACGCGTTTTTGTATTTCAAAGCTAATAATACCACGTTACAAGTCCATATAGTCCTATATAGTTATAGCGCGTCAGTATAGTCATTCAAATGTCATCAGATAACCGTCAAGCTTGATGTAAAAAGGCGGTGTTGTTGATGTTACCTCGGAACATTGGCATCCAAATTAGGCAAAAACGGATTGAACAGAAAATGACTTTGGACGAGTTGGCTGAGGCAAGTGATTGTTCTGTAGCTTTTATATCTAGGATTGAAAGACAGGCAACGGATTCAATCAGCCTCGCCAAGCTATTAGATGTGCTTCAAGCTCTCAATATGCACCCGTCTGATATATTTGGTATGTCCTCAATCGGGGATGATGAGACAACTTTGTGGGGTGTACTGCGGGCTTTGCCAGAAGAAGAACGCCATCAAAAGATTGTCGCCATCCTCGAACTATTAAAGTGAGTGATGCTTGTCGCTGATCGCGACAAGCTAACGCAACACCGTTTCATAAGTCAATATTTCATGAAACAAAATTCTCTGAGTGTCTCGTAGAACAGCGGCACAAACACTGGAGGTTGAATCTTGGCTGTAGCTCTGTTGAAGTATGCGGCTTATGACAAATAACAACGGGGTGAGGTAGTCCTAAGGGTGGGTTGTTTGTACCGCCCCTTGCAACCCTCTGCAACCTGCTTGCATACTCTTTGCATACCATTCAATCCCTTGGCGCTGTAGGAGAGTAGGCTAAAAGGTTGCAAAACACGCATTTTTTTCGAGTTCGGCACATATATGCCAGCTAGGAGCAAGGCTCATCTATACACACTCTCTATACCTTTATTTTTTCTGAGTTAGTAAAAAGAGGCTATTTTGCATACTGAAACGCTCCATCCCTTGTGGCTGTAGGGATTAGTTGGTATGCAAAGAGTATGCAAGGAGTTTGCAAGATTTCAAGAATGCTGTTACACCGGCGTTTGTCGAGTATGCAAAGAGTATGCAAGGAGTTTGCACATTCAGAAGAGTATACAAATGTGTCTGTACAGGGTATGGGTAAGAGCAACAAAAAAGGACACCCAACTGCGAGTATCCTCTTTTCTTTCTAGCTGACTTGTGCTGGCTCTGGTGAGTCTGGGAACTCCAGTGTGTAAATCCCTTTAGTTGCCTTGGTAGCTCCAATCGGTCCAAATGTAGTCGGACTTACTGACCCACGCTTGTGCGGTTTGAATCCAAAGTCACTGACCAGACTGCTCTCAAAAGCTGGCAAGGCTTTGGGTTGCTTGTATCCGAATGACTTACAAAAGTCTATGTACTTTTGATAAGCCCACCCACGAGGTACAACCGTGCTATTCCATGTCGAGACTTCCTCTTCTACAAACAAGTTTACACTGTCATTACCTTTAGCGAACCGTTCGGTTGCGTCTCTACTCTCTATTGTCTCAGTGAAACGTGATTTGCCTTTGATGACAGCAACGGCCAATGCAAACATAAACTCTCTAAACTCTTGCGACTTGATGAACTCACTACGAATTCGTCCGTCCGCCTTGTCTTTGTCGATGTGAGCATCAAACACGATAATGTGCATCCGTCTATTCGTGCCGCCCGTTTGGTTAGCAATCTTGGGTAGTTGGTTAGTCGCTTGAATCACACCCGCACAGGAGCGGTAGGAGTATGCGTCTTTGCCTTTGCCCTCAACCTTGATAACCCCACCAGTGGTCAATGAGTTGTAGTTGGCCGTGTCTTTCACATATACGCCAGCTTGTACATCATCCCCGATAATAACCGACTTGCCCACCACTTGTTCCATGGCGAACTGTCCGGCCATCTGGTCGATTGTGAGGGTGGCAACATTGGCTTGGCCTACAACGGCTTGGACAATGTCTAAAAATGTGGACTTCCCGTTACTGCCGTTCTCGCGTGTATTGCTCTGTTTGCCAAGTAGCCAAGTAGCTTGATTACGTGTTTTCATTGGTTGACAAGCATCTCCCAACACCTCCAACAATTGTCTTACTTTGCTAGGCTCGCCACTGCAAATTTTCTGTAGCAATGATACTGGCGTAATTGTTTCACCAGTAATTGTCTTAAAATTGAGATACCTATTGATACCGTCCACAGGATATGCCGTTGCAATCTTGCTTGTGAAGTGATAACGCGGGCTAAACGTGTGTAGCACAGTCTCTCCATGAGATATGTCAACAATCAGATTAGATGCGGCGATCATGTCGCCGCATTCTAGTCCTTGCGTGTCTCTCACACGACCTTGCTCTAACAGCTTTGCGTATACCTCTTTATAACGGGTTGAGTTGCTCTCTCTGTCCACTAATCCAACTAGGGTATTAAAGTAGTCTTGTGAGGCCGTATAGATACCTGTAGCGGGGTTATAAATTTGAATCAGTGGTAACGACTTGGCCGGTGTATCATGCCGGTTAGCCCACATGGGGATGCACTCAATGAGAATATCTGCAATGTCGGCGTTGCTAAGACTGGCTTTGTTTGTCTTTTCCTTGTTGGCCTTGCGTCGTGCTTTCCCAGCTCTGACTAATGCCAGCTTGACAGAACGCTGTGTGTATTCGGCGTCTTCTGATGCACGTAGATAAACCGGCGCGTCCGTCTGGTACAAGGTTCGGAAAGGTAGCTTATTCGGCGTGTAGGCGCTATGTAGATGTTCTGTAAGCTTGTTTTCATTGCCAGCGGCCAACTCTGCATCCCCACGGGCAAATACCGTCATAGCGTCGTGTAGGGCTTCTACACTAATTTCACCGGCTCTATATGAGTTGAGTACCAGCATGAGCTGAGTTGCAAAGCCTTGCTCTGTTTCTATCTTGTCGAGATGCTCAGATTTCAATTGCTCATAAGTCCATTCTGCCAGCAAATCGTGTACATAATCGTCTGGTAGTGTATTAGTGGCTTTATGTGCTGTAGGTAGCTGATTATCTACTGTTTTCACTACCTGAGAACCACTGCCCTGAATCGGGGTAGCGGTAGGATGATAATTCGCTACAATGCTGTCGACGTCCAACGGCTTTCCATCTGTATGTACTATCTCATGACCGGTATTCGTGGTCGTCAAGGTAGGAGCACCGAATAACTGCGACCATGTGTTCATAGCTGAGTCGGATTTCATCCCCAACAGCCCACACACGTATGCTGTGAGTGGCTCTTTAGTGAGCTTTCTGTCATGTTCCTGTTGTTGTAGGGGATGAGATAGGTTGAGAACAAGATGATACCGCGCACCCTTGTCAGCTTGTCCATATGAGATGCTAGGATACAACAGATACTGCAAGGCGCTGAGCTTGTCCTTTACAACCTGCAAGAACTTGGCCTCATCCCCGATGTGGTCAAAGTCAACGAACAACAGACTGGCCGCCTTGAAGTTTGCATCGTTCCGGATAGCTGGCTCTAGTGTTCCCGCCATCAGATAAGTAGCCGTGTTGGCCTTGTATTGTTCTAAGTCAGTGGTGTTCACATTATCCGGATGTAATACATAATCCAACACCGCTTCAAAGTCAGACTCTTGTGCGCGATCGCGCACAACAGGAGTCATGTTTCTAGTTGTGTAGCCTTTGGAAAAATACACAGTCATGTGTCTACCTCCTAGGCTTCTACTGAGCTTGCCAAAAAGAACAAGTCACTGATTTTCATGTCCATTGTGTCGGCGATACGCTTAGCTGTCTTGAGGCTGACTGGCTGAGTTTCAAGATGTGAGATAGTAGATAGGCTCACGCCGCTGGCTTCTGCCACTTGACTGTTCTTGATGAACTTGGGGCTGTGCATCAACCCAAAGAACCACGCTGTTCCATCGACGCGAACCATGATTTGCCCATTGTCGCCTGTGTGTTGTGAGAGTAGCTCCAACAACTCTGCTTGTTCCAACTGTGTTTCTGTTTTGCTCATATATGTATGCCTCCATACGTGCGTAAGTAACGGTCAACTAGGCAAAGAGATTGCCTTTTCACTGCCAGAAAATAGGGAGACGCCTCCCCATAATCCGGACTGTGTATTTTTTCGTCAAATATTCTTGCGCACGTGGCATATATCTGGTACAATGGCATTGTCGAATGATATTGTACGCTGTGATATGATGGTTTTTGTTTTGCAAGAAAACTTGACTTAAGTCTATTATACCACATTTCTATTTAGTTTACACAGTTTTTGTGTGAGCTTTTTTTGTGCCCAGCGCCAGCAAAATGAAGAACAAAAATAGCCCCGTTTTCACAGGGCTTGTGTAGGTGTTGACTGTTATTTTTAAGTTTAATATTTGAGCTTAAATGCTTTGTTTATGGGCTTTTGGTAGCTACGATTCAGAGTCCACTGCGTTACCACTTCGCTACTACCCAATAAGTTTTTCAACAAGAAATAGTTTACAAAAGATCCGCTTAACTGTCAATGTAAATTTACGCGAGTTAGCGCGTTTATGCGCGCTTCACGCGAACCGGCTCGCCTTGTTGGCAATCGGTTTACGTGGAGATTACGGTTGTGTAACGCAGGTGCTAAAACCCCAGTCTGGGGGTACACTTATAGGAGACTTTGGAAAAGAGGGGCACTATATGAAAATTGAATCAGCCTGCACGTCGATTTTGGTCGGGAAAAACGCCAGCATCGATGGCACCACCATGATCGCACGTAATGACGACACTTTCCACGTTTTATCCCCACATCGTTTTTACATGCATCCCGCGTGGAAAGGGGAAAAAGGCTTAACGGTCAAATCCCCGCTCAACAAGTTTGAAGCGACCTTGCCAGAAAACGGCTATCGCTACAACGCTGTGCCGAATGTGGATACCGAACACGAAGGCGACTATGAAGAAAGTGGCATCAACGAAAAGAATGTTGCCATGTCCGCGACCGAATCCACTTATGGCAACGAACGCGCCTTGGCCTACGATCCGTTAGTGGTCGATGGGTTGGATGAAGACTTGATGGTCAACATGGTGTTGCCATTTATCGAATCTGCGCGCCATGGGGTCGAATACTTAGGCCAATTGATCAAACAATATGGCTCCCCTGCTGGCAACTCGGTGTTGTTTTCTGATAAAGACAACGTTTGGTATATGGAAATCGTCACCGGCCATCACTGGGTCGCCCAACGCATTCCGGATGACGCTTATGCTGTGGCGGCCAACCAAG
Organism: Lacticaseibacillus salsurae; assembly: GCF_045862175.1. Classification (NCBI taxonomy): domain Bacteria; kingdom Bacillati; phylum Bacillota; class Bacilli; order Lactobacillales; family Lactobacillaceae; genus Lacticaseibacillus; species Lacticaseibacillus salsurae. The sequence goes on from NZ_BAAFZI010000009.1 coordinate 49,961, forward strand.
TCGCGATCCAACAAGTTGACTTCGATGACCCAGACAACTTTATTTGGAGTGAAGGCATTCAAGAGTTCGTTGAAGCCCATCATTTGAACACTGACCAAGAAGGCTTCAACTTCCGCCACATTTTTGGCACGATGAATGAAAAAGACCGCCATTACAACACGCCGCGTGTTTGGTATGCGCATACGATCTTAAGCCCAGACTTAGACGACGCGCAAAACCCTGAATCGGCAGACTTGCCATTTATCATGCACACGGCGCACAAGATCACCCGCGAAGACATTGCCCAAGTGTTAGGTTCTCACTACAACGAGACCCAATATGATCCATTAGGGCATGGCGCTGACGCTGACAAGTATCGCTATCGTCCGATCGGCTTAAACCGCACGCAAAACTCGCATATTTTGCAAGTTCGCGACGGGGCAGAAAGCATTATGTGGTTGAACATCGGCGTGCCGACTTATAGTCCTTACGTGCCGTTTTACACCAATGCCAATGATACGGATCCTTCCTACAGCCAAACCCCAATGGCCTTTGACGTGGACAAAGACTCTGCATATTGGCTACATCGTGAGTTAGGCATGTTAGTGGAAAGTCACTACAACCACTTCATCCAGCAAAACCGCGATTATTTGACTGAACTCAACCGCCGCTTCCGCGTGCACGTCGCCGAAACTGACGCTGCCACCGCAGAATTATCTGGGGATGAGTTGACCGAAGCCTTGACTGCAGCCAACTACAAGTTAGTGGCAATGGTCAAAGCTGAAACCAAAAAGCAGATCGCTAGCTTCGTGATGCAAGGCTTGGAATTAAGCAAGTTGACCTTCAACATGGACAAGAATCTGTAATACTAGTAAAGTCAAAGCCACGTGCTTTGGCTTTTTTTATTTGGCGTCTGCTAAGCAGTGCTTGACAATTAGTGAGAATCCTGTAAACTATTTAGTGTTCTTGATCGCGCTTATTGCCCGTTGGTCAAGTGGTTAAGACGCTTGGTTCTCAGCCAAGAATCACGGGTTCGACTCCCGTACGGGTGATCTCGCACCAACTAAAAGCTCTGAAATGCCTAGAAATAGGCATTTCAGAGCTTTTTTGTTGCAGTCAAAAAGCGATGCCGCCCAAACGCCATCGCTTTTTGATCAGTGCTTATTGGCAGCTTGTTTTTTCACGCCGATATGGATCACCTTAGAAAAACGCAAGTAGGCGACAAAATGAAAGACGACTCCAGCGATCAATAACCCACCTGCTAACGCATTGGAAAAGAAGCTTGAAGCGATCGATAACAGATAAATGCATACTGAGCGCGCCGGGTCCATGCGAATGCGGTTGTAATGTTGCTCAATGCCATTCAAGTTGCGCAATTCCGGATTATTTTCCAAGTAGCGATACACCACTAAGAAACTGCCAGAAATCAAGATCGCCACCACATCATACACGATAAAAGCGATTTGAATATCGGCTTGATTGCCATTGGTCAGCGCTTCGATCAATAACACCATCGCATAGTTGACCAAGGTGACCGTAAACAGCAACCCTAAATTCAAAATGTTGAGCGTCCGGTTGGTGCGCTTGACGGATAAGAAATAATCATGATGGAATAACCAACTGGTACCAACGTAAAAATACGACATCGCATACATCAAAAATAATGGCACTTGTTGCACCAACACGTTGGCAAGGCTACCAGCATGAATGGTTTCGGGTTTAAATTCTAAAATTAAGATCGTCAGCAAAATGGCAAACACGCCATCGCTTAACGCGTTGATCCGCTCTTTGGTCATTGACTTACCTCCGTGTGCCTATTTTACATTGAAATAGTAAGTAATGCAAAGCATTTACGTCTGAGATGTTATGGCGAGCGGCCTGAAACGCTGGAGGGTACAGGGAACAGGCATCAATGTGGAAAATTGGCCACATTACCTGAATCATCAGGTTGCCGCTATTAGGTATTACATACTAGTGCCAACTCCATATGAAACTATTGTCAGTTATCTGTTGCAGAGATAGCGGAGTCCCGAATCCAAACGCCCGGCCGGTCCGAACCGCATTTCGTTAATGATAAATCGGCTAAATCGTGGACCCGCTACCATTGATCGCCAATTCAAGGCGTCAAGAAGCTGGGCAGAAGCGCCGTCATGACGGCGGTGTTAAGGCTGTTACGTGTTTGTCATCACAATGCCACAAGTTTTTTAGCGATAAGTGCTTGTAAATGTGATCATCGCCGGTATAATTAGGCGTTGGTATTAAACAAATAGTTTAGTTTAAGCAAACTCGGTGCGTGACCATACCGCACCATGACGGGATTGCGCCGGAATCAAATGGGGGTGTGCCATGGACATAGGCCAGAAAATTCGCGATTTACGGATCCAAAAAAATTTGACTCAAGAAGAGCTTGGCGAGCGCACGGACTTGACCAAAGGTTACATTTCCCAATTGGAGCATGATCAATCGTCACCTTCGATGGAAACGTTCTTTGATCTGTTGAACGTCTTAGGGCAAACGCCGGCGCAGTTTTTCACTGAAACGCCTAATCAGCAGTTGGTTTACACCAAAGCCGATCAAGTGGTGTATGAAGACAGCGAGCGCGGGTATCACTTGCGTTGGCTGGTACCAGAATCCAATGAAAACGAAATGGAGCCGGTGATGATCCAATTTGAACATGCCGGCGAGTTTAAAACCTTTGAGCCTAGTCCTGCCGAAACGTTTGTTTATGTGGTGTCTGGGCGCGTGCAATTGGCGTTAGGCGATCAAGCTTACGTCGCCAAAAAAGGGGAAACGATCTATTTTCACGCGACACAACAACATAAAATCATCAACGTCGCCAAAACCACGTCGGAGATCCTCCTAGTGGCGACGGCATCTTATTTGTAATTTGGAGGGGACATTTTGAGCAAAACCATCATTGAACTGAAGCATGTATCCAAAGTTTACGGCGATACTGTGGTGTTAAAAGACATCAATATCGAAATTGAAGAAGGCAAATTCTACACCTTGTTAGGACCATCAGGATCTGGGAAAACCACGATCTTGCGGGCGATCGCTGGGTTTTTGGATCCTAGTCAAGGCGACGTGTTGTTCAACGGCAAGCGGATCAATGAAATGCCTGCCAACGAGCGGCCGGTGAACACTGTTTTTCAAGATTATGCCTTGTTTCCGCATATGAACGTCTTTGAGAATGTCGCCTATGGTTTGCGCATTCGTAAAACCAGTAAGCAAGACATCCAAGAACGCGTCACCAAGGCCTTGAAAATGGTGCGCTTAGACGGGTTTGCTGACCGCGAGATCTCAGAGATCTCTGGTGGTCAACAACAGCGTGTTGCCATTGCCCGCGCCATCGTGTTGGAACCAGCGGTGTTATTGCTGGATGAGCCGCTGTCGGCTTTGGATGCGAAGTTGCGCAAAGACATGCAATATGAACTGCGCGAATTGCAACAGCGCTTAGGCATCACCTTTTTGTTTGTGACCCATGATCAAGAAGAAGCCTTGGCGTTGTCTGATGAAATTTTTGTCATGAATGATGGCGAAGTGCAACAATCAGGGACACCGGTAGATATTTATGATGAACCGATCAACCATTTCGTGGCGGATTTCATCGGCGAATCCAACATTGTTGCCGGACACATGATCCAAGACTATTTGGTCGAATTCAACGGCAAAAGTTTTGAATGTGCCGATGCCGGTATGCGCCCTCACGAACCAGTTGAAGTGGTGTTGCGCCCAGAAGACTTAGATCTCGTCGCCCCTGATGCAGGGAAGGTCCAAGTGAAAGTCGATACGCAATTATTCCGCGGCGATTATTATGAAATCGTGGCCTATGATCAGCTCAACAACGAATGGCTGATCCATTCCACCAACCCAGCCAAAGACGGTGAAACCGTTGGGGTGACTTTTGACGCTGAAGATATTCACGTCATGCGCTTGAATGAATCTGAAGAAGATTTCGATGCCCGTTTGGAAAGTTACGAAGGGGAATAGGCGCATGAAAAAATCAACGACCAGTGTGGCGTTTTATGTCCCGTATGTGTTGTGGCTGGCGTTATTTGTGATCGCCCCGTTATTATTGGTGATCTATCAAAGTTTTTTTGATATCAATGGCCACTTCACCTTAGGCAACTATGCCACATATTTTTCCAGCGGCACTTATATTTTAATGACGTTCAACTCGGTATTTTATGCGTTTGTGATCACCTTGGTGACGCTGTTGATCTCTTATCCCACGGCATATTTGCTGCATTACACCAAACACAAGCAGCTGTGGATCTTGTTGATCATTTTACCGACTTGGATCAACTTGTTACTGAAAGCCTATGCCTTTATTGGCATCTTTTCGCAAAATGGTGGCATCAACACCTTCTTAAGCATGGTGGGCATTGGCCCCAAGCAATTCTTGTTCACGGATGCCGCGTTTATTTTCGTTGCCAGCTACATTGAAATTCCGTTTATGATCTTGCCGATTTTTAACGGGATCGAAGAACTGGACGAATCATTGGTCAACGCGTCGCGCGATCTTGGCGCCAAGCAGTGGCAGACTTTCACCAAAGTCATTTGGCCGCTGACGATCTCTGGGGTCAAAGCTGGGGTGCAAGCCGTGTTTATCCCAAGTTTAAGCTTATTCATGTTGACGCGTTTGATCGGCGGCAACCGAGTGATCACCTTAGGGACGGCCATCGAAGAGCATTTCTTGGTCACGATGAACTGGGGGATGGGCTCGACCATCGGCGTCGTGTTGATCGTGGCGATGTTTGTCATCATGTTCTTAACTGGTGAACGTAAAAAGAAACGGGGGCGTCGCGCATGAAAAAATTTAAACTCTCAAACGTGTATTTGTGGGCAGTTTTTGTGTTGCTGTATGTCCCGATCATTTACTTGGTGATGTATTCCTTTTCTAAAGGCGATACCATGACCAACTTCCAAGGCTTCACCATGGCGCATTACCAAGAACTGTTTGCCGACACCCGCATGATCCAAATCGTCATCGACACGTTATTGTTGGCGTTGTTGTCTAGCTTGATCGCCACGGCTGTCGGAACGCTTGGGGCATTGGCAATCAACCGTACCAGCAAGCCGGTGATGAAAAACACGATTTTGTCGTTGAACAATATTTTAATGGTGTCGCCTGATGTCATTATCGGGGCCAGCTTTTTGATCTTCTTCACCGCCTTGAAGATCCCGCTAGGTTTTGGGTCGGTATTGTTGGCGCATATCGCCTTTTCCATTCCGATCGTGGTGTTGATGGTATTGCCGAAGCTTCAAGAAATGCATCAATCGATGTTAGACGCCGCGCGAGATCTGGGGTCAAGCAATGCCCAGATCTTGTCGCGAGTGATCTTGCCATTCATCACGCCAGGCATTTTCTCCGGGTTTTTCATGGCCTTCACTTATTCACTGGACGATTTTGCGGTGACGTTTTTTGTCACTGGCAACGGCTTTTCCACGTTGGCAGTGGAAGTCTACGCCCGCGCGCGGCAAGGGATCTCCCTTGAGATCAACGCGTTATCTGGGGTGATGTTCATTTTCGCTTTGTTCTTGGTGGTGGGGTATTACTTCATTCAAACCAGCCAAGCCAAGCGCAAAGCCCATGTTAAAAAAGGAGGTCACGCGCTTGAAAAAACTCGTTAGCTTGACTGCCGTCGTGTTACTGGTGGTGTTAGGTTTGGCGGTGTGGTCTAGCCAACTGCAAAAGTCGCAAGGCGCCACTGGCGACAACACGTTGAACTTGTATAACTGGGGCGATTATATCGACCCGGCGCTGATCACCAAATTTGAAAAGCAAACCGGCTATCACGTCAATTACGAAACCTTTGATTCTAATGAAGCCATGTTCACCAAGATCCAACAAGGCGGCACGTCATATGATCTGGCGGCGCCTTCAGAATACATGGTTGAAAAAATGAATAAAGCCCACATGTTGTTGCCACTTGATCACAGCAAGTTGAAGTATTTGAACACCTTCAACCCAGATGTGATGAACCGCAGTTTTGACCCTGGCAACAAATACTCCTTGCCGTATTTCTGGGGAACGTTAGGAATCATTTATAACGACAAGTTTGTCAAACCCGGCGATATTCAGCATTGGAACGACTTGTGGAAGCCGCAGTTCAAAGACAACATCATGTTAGTCGATTCTGCCCGCGACATCATGGGCTTTTCGCTGGTATCGTTAGGCAAGTCGATGAATACCACCGACGCGCCAACGTTGCAAGCAGCCAAAGCCAAGCTTGATTCACTGGCGCCGAATGTCAAAGCCATTGTCGCCGATGAGATCAAAATGTACATGGCCGACAACGAAGCGGCTGTGGCGGTAGATTGGTCTGGTGAAGCGGCGGATATGATGGCTCAAAATTTCCATTTGCATTACGTGGTGCCTTCAGAAGGATCCAACTTATGGTTTGATAACTTAGTGATCCCAAAGACTGCCAAGCATTTCAAAGCCATATACGCCTTCTTGAATTTCATCGATGATCCTAAAAACGCGGCGCAAAATGCCAAATACGTGGGCTACACCACGCCAAACGAAAAGGCGCAAGCCCTGTTGCCAAAGTCGGTGCGTGAAGACAAGCAGTTTTACCCGAATGAAGCCATCATCAAGCGCTCTGAAGTCTACAAAGACCTTGATCCGTCAGTGGTAGGCTTATACAACGATCTTTTTCTCGAATTTAAGATGCATCGCAACTGATCTGTGCTCGGCATGTTTAACGACATGCCGAGTTTTTTTGCGCTTGACGCCGAAAATCTGGGGGCTACGGCATAAAGCGCTACGGCGGGCTGGTCATGGAACGCAATGACGCTCGTCGGAGCTAACTCGCAAAGCCCGCGAGTGGATCTCCTTCTCGCTGGGCACTAAGCGGTAAACCGCTAAGTGCCCCACGGCTGATGACCAGCCCGCCTACGCGCTTTATGCCTCCGCCTCCAGATTTTCTACAGATGGCCATCCAAGTTGCTGATCATATGAAATGGTATCGTTGGTTTCAGTTTCATGGCAATCAGTCAGCTTCGCCTACAGCTTTTTGAAACTGTTAAGTTGACTAAACAGTCAGGTTGCCACTAATAGGTATTGCATATTAGCACCAAAGCCATATCAGGTTGCTGTTATTATCTAGCAGTAGTGATAACGCAGGTCGTTTGAATTTGGGATGGAGGTTGGTTGGCCGCGGCATGGTGAGATTTTCGTTAGCGATTTATCGCTTACGGAAAGCCGCAGGAAAAGATCCGGCGGGTGGGGAGCGTAGCGAGACATCCCGGCTAGCTTTTTCGAGGACCCTCACCATGGCGCGGCCAGCCAACCGGAATCGCAAATCCAAACGACCGACTCCGCCTAACTACCAAATGCCGTAACGACGGCATTTGTTTCGTTTGTGTGGCAAACGAAACAAGATATTTTTATATATCATGACCGCCATGGCGTCTGGTCACTAATATAATAAAGACGATGACAACTTTGGAAAGGGGTGAAGGCCAATGCCTATGATGCAAAAACAAAGCGGGGACTTGTTTTTATCCTCATCTGCACTGGATCGGCTCAACTTGTTTACCACCATTCGCCAGCTGAGACTGGCGCAAATGCCGGTGGCGGAGCGCTTAGCAGCTCAAAAAGCTGGCGTGCCATTCGTCACTGAAGTCAATTTGCGACAAGTGGCGAATGCGACGGGACGCAACTACGGCAGTATCTACAACATCTACAATGACTTGCTTGGGGTCTTAGGCCATATCGCTGGCGATGCGCATGCAGACTTGGCCACGTTATTTAACATTTCCGATGCGCGCTTACGTTATGAAATGATCACCCAAACCAGTCCTTTTCAATACATGCAAGCCGCATTATCCGGCGCGGATATGCGCTTTGACGATTTCGTCGCGCCGATGCATTTGTCGCGTATGACAGTGATGCGCCACTTACACCCGCTGCGCGATCTGGCACAAGTTTTCGGGATCAAAATGCTGCCAGAGCATGTCAGCTTTGCCGGCGAAGAAACGCATTTGCGCTTATTGTTAACGACGTTGTTTTGGCAAGCGACTAATGGCGTGATCTGGCCGTTTACGCATATTGCGCACAGCACGGCAAAACAAGTGGTGGATCGGATCTATCAAACCTTAGATTGCCAAACCCCAAATGCCGCTTCAAAAGAGATCTCGATGTATTATTTGGCGGTGGCCTTGCAGCGGATGAAGGCTGGCCACATTTTGACTTATGATCGCAGCAAAGTGGTGTTGGATTATCCTTTGCCCAGCTTAGATCTAGCGTTAGGGCATGGGCATATCAAAGATTTCGACTTGCCGCCGATGACGCGCTTGCAAGTAATGGGCGAAGCGAACTTTGGCTTTTTCTTGATGCACTTGCAGCCAAATTTCGTGGTGTCCAATGATACCCAAATGCAAGTGTTTATCGAACGCTTTCGGCGTTATGCACCAGAAGTGTATCAGCTGACGCGCGGTTTTGTGTCGGCGTTTCCAGCTTGGGATCGGCCGCTGTCGCCAGCGGAAAAACAGTTGATGCAAGCCAATTTGTTGGCGGTGAGCGCTTCGGTGTTGACGCTAGGGGTGGATATCAATCAGTTGGTGGCGTACACCTTCCATCATGAATTGGCTCAGCGCCAAAAAGACCCGAATTACGAGCGCATCATTCGCCAAACCTTGACGCAAGTGATCTTGTCGCAGCATTTGGAAAGCTTTATCGACATCATCGATGCATTGTGCGATAACTTTTATCAAAATCTGCGGCAGTTCAAAGCCAGTTTTCGGCCGCAACAGCGCGTCAAAGTCTTGTTGTCGCTGGATCAAAGCGGGTTAGCGGATATCGATTTGGTGGCGATGTTGAAACAACAAGCCATCGTCACGTTATTGCCGCCAACGGCTGATCCTGAAAGCGCCGATTTGGTGATCCAAGCCGCAGCATTGGCGACGCAACCAGGGGCGAACTTATTCAACTGGCCAGAACATCCCACCCCTGAGTGCTATGGCGACTTGTATGCGGTGTTGATGAGTTTATGGCAGCAAAAACAAGCAGCGAGTACCCCTAAACGCAAAAGGGCCTAAAAAATAGCCTTCGGATCGTGATGATCTGACCTTTACCCAATTTGTTGGAACTGAATTCGATTTACCTGCAAGGCAGTTCACTGAGAGCTGTCTTGTTTTAAAATAACGTTTCGATACCGGAACCTTTCCATTCACCAGTTTCCGGATCAACCT
>NZ_BAAFZI010000010.1:0-59105 GCF_045862175.1 Lacticaseibacillus salsurae
TGCATCAAGACGATACCTCTTTCATTAATTGTGTAGGAACTTTAATGATAACAGGTCGTATCGACTTGGTGTTTTTTATTTTGTCTGAGTGCTAACGATAGTGGCTAACTTGATTGTAAAACGCGGGATCCGTTTTTGATATGCTGTTATCTGCACGATAAAATAAGGATTATTTTGGAGGAATCATTTTGATAAAGACCTATCTCGACCGCGGATGGCGCTGGCTTCAGACAGATCAAGGGACAATGATCGCGATCGTACTGGTATTACCATTGGGGTTATGGTTGGTGTGGCGCGATCAGCACTATTCACAAAACTTTAAGCGGACGTTTATCAGCTTAGGGGCAATATTTTGTTTGGTGGTTGTAGGCGTTTGGATCGGCCACTTACACTTAAACCACCAATATGAAGTGCTGGCTGCCAAACAAACCCGCACCAGCGAGCGCTTGTCGCAAACCCAATTGGCCTTTCGGGACAAAGCCGATGACTTGGCCACTTTGCAACACAAAAACGCGCGCTATCACGAAAAAATGTCGCCTTATGAAAAGCTAGAAAAAGCCGATGCCAAAAAACGCGCCCAAGACGTGGCGGCAGCGCAGAAAGTCACCGACCAATTAGAAGCACTACCAGAAACTTATGCCTTGACGGTTGACGACAAAGCCAAAGTCCAAGCGGTTCGCAAAGCGTTCAACGAACTGTCGCCTGCCCAAAAATCTTATGTGGATGAATCCAGCATCAAAGCCCGCGAAGATAAAATCACCGAGCTGGAAAAACAAGCCGCGCAAGCAGCGGCACAAGCCAAAAAAGCAGCGGCAGATGCCGCCGCTGCGGCTAAAAAGAAAGCCGAAGAAGAAGCTCGCGGCTATGATACAGGCATCACTTATGATCAATTGGCGCGCACACCTGATACTTACGAAGGCCAAAAAGTGAAATTCTCAGGTGAAGTGGCGCAAGTGATGGAAGACTCAGACTCTGACACGGTCCAAGTGCGCTTGGCGATCAATGGTGACTACGACCAAATGATGCTTTGTGAGTGGTCTGCTACCAGCGTGACTTCTCGCGTACTAGAAGATGACCAAATCACCATTTCAGGTATTTCTGAAGGCTTGATCACCTATGAATCCACAATGGGTGGCGACATCACGATCCCTTCTGTGATGGTCGCAAAAGTCGACCAATAACCACGCAATTGCTGCGTTTGACAAACTTGTCAAAGGCAGCTTTTTTGTTGCCGGCGATTTGAAGCTTGCCGTGCGACTGTCGTGTCAATGACTGACTCGCTGATCACGACCCATGGTCAACCATATTCACTTGACTGAATACCTGCTGGGGTATACACTTAATCTAGTCAGTAATACCCCCGTAGGTATTTCAAAAACTTCAGGAGGACTTTCATGAACAACATCACCGCAACGACTTTAGCTCACCAGTTGGCTGACCATCCCACGATCATCGACGTACGCGAAGACTTTGAATTCGCCACCGGCCACATTGCCGGCGCCAAGAATGTGCCACTTAGCGAGCTGGCTGAACGTTATCCAGAAATCCCCGATGGCGCCTATATCATTTGCCAAACTGGCGTGCGTTCCGCCCACGCGACTGAATTTCTCCACTCGGTGGGTACCCAGGTGACCAACGTGACCGGTGGCGTTTCTGCTTGGCCACAGGCTTTGGAGGTGTAACCATGTTTGGGTTGTTCTCACCAGTTCAAAGCATCACCCCAAATGAACTAACCGCGCAATTGCATACCCGCGGCACCCAGTTGCTTGATGTGCGCGAACCCACTGAATTTCGTGCAGGTCACATCGCCGGCGCTAAAAATGTCCCGCTTGGGCGCATCTCAGCATACGTGCCGCCAACTCATACCAAGCTTTTTGTGATCTGTCGCTCAGGGGCTCGCTCTAAGCGCGCCTACAAGCAACTCAAAGCACGTGGACTGGATGTCACCAATGTTGCCGGTGGGATGCTGGCATGGCAAGGGAGGACGATCTCATGACAAAAAAATATGTGATCATTGGTGGCGTGGCTGGCGGTATGTCTGCTGCCACGCGCTTACGCCGGCTACAAGAAGACGCAAAGATCGTCGTGTTTGAACAAGGCCCGCATGTTTCCTTTGCCAACTGTGGGTTGCCTTACTACTTAGGTGGCGAGATCACCAGCCGTGACGACTTGCTGGTGCAAACCCCGGCGAAACTCAAAGCGCGTTTTAACTTAGATGTGCGAGAAAACAGCAAAGTGATTGCGATCGACCCTAAAACCAAATGTGTCACCGTTCAAGCCGCCAAAGAGACTTACCAAGAAGCGTATGATGCCTTGATCTTGTCGCCTGGCGCCAAGCCGACAGTGCCGGCACTACCAGGTTTAAGCCAAGCGGATAACGTCTTCACCTTGCGAAACATCCCTGATATGGATCGGATCGATCGCTACCTCAACACCACTGATGTCCAAACCGCTGTGGTGATCGGCGGCGGTGCCATTGGGTTGGAAATGACAGAAAGTCTGGTCAAACGCGGCCTCACTGTTAGCTTGGTGGAAGCCGGCAGCCACGTTTTCCCAGCACTTGATGACGAAATGGCCGCACCGCTTGCGCAAGCGTTACGCCAGCATGGTGTGACGGTGCATATAAACGATGCCGTTTCGCAAATCGGTAAGCGCAACATTTCCTTGGCTTCAGGTGAAATCCTCCCAGCTGACTTGATCTTACTGTCAGTTGGGGTCAAACCAAACACCGAGCTGGCAAAAGCGGCTGGTCTTCAACTCGGTCCTACCGGCGGGATCGCGGTCGATGCGCATTATCAAACGTCGCAACCAGACATTTACGCCGTTGGGGATGCCATCGAAGTCACCAACCAAGTCTCAAATCAGCCGGCATTGATCGCTTTGGCTAGCCCCGCTAACCGCCAAGGCCGGCAAGTCGCTGACGTGCTTTCTGGCCTTAACACCAAAAACCGCGGCAGTCTAGGCACTGCGATCGTGCGGGTGTTTGACCAAGTGGCTGCTACCACCGGCTTGAGCGAATCTCAGGCCAAAAAGCTCGGCTTGGCGTTTAAAGTCGTTCACATTTCAGCAAAAGATCACGCCGCTTATTATCCAGGCGCATCACCACTTTGGCTCAAGGCGATTTTTGTCCCGACCAGCGGCGAACTGCTGGGTGCTCAAGCAGTTGGTCCAAGCGGTGTGGATAAACGCATCGATGTATTGGCCACCGCGATCAAAGGCAAGCACAGCGTGTTTGACTTGCCAGAGCTGGAACTGACTTACGCCCCACCGTTTGGCGTGGCCAAAGACCCAGTCAATATGCTTGGTTACGTGGCCAGCAATGTGGCTTTAGGGCTTTCTGACACGATCCAGTGGCATGAATTGCCGCAAGCTTTGGCTTCAGGCAAGCAATTGATCGATGTGCGCGAGCCTGACGAATACGCCCAAGGGCATTTCACCCAAGCCCGCAACTTACCGCTTGATCAACTGCGCGACCATTTAGATCAGCTGGATCCCACCAAGCCGTATATCGTGAGTTGTCAAACCGGCTTGCGCAGTTATTTGGCTGAACGGCTGTTGCGGCAACATGGATTTAACGTGCAAAACTTAGATGGTGCGATCGGCTTGTATCAGCAAGTGCGATCAGACTTGTTAACAGGAGAAAAATCATGACCTTACATTACAACAAAGCCATGGCCAATCGGCTGAAACGTGCTGATGGCCAACTGCAAGGGACCTTGCGCATGATGGAAAATAATGTCGACTGTCAAGATGTTGTTAGCCAGCTAACTGCCGTGCGTTCGAGTTTGGACAACTTGATCGGCTTGATCGTTGCTGAAAATCTCAAAGACTGTCTACTTACCACAGACCATGCTGATCAAGATGCCCGGATCCAACAAGCAGTCAAAATGATCATGAAGAAGTAACCGCCAATCAAAAAATGCTACCTTTGACGTCTTTGTCAACAGGTAGCATTTTTTTGATTGAGGGATCGCTTTGTTACAGGACTGCCGCCAAATTATCTTTCAACACTTTGGCAGAATCTTCCAAGCGCTGTTGATCGTCAGCGTTGAGATCCAGTTGCAAGATCCGTGCCAACCCGTCGCCACCTAAAATCACCGGCACGCCGATGGCCACACCAGACAATCCGTATTCGCCATCCAAATGCACTGACATGGCAAAAGCAGCCCGTTCATCATTAACGATCGCTGCAGTTAAGCGCGTCAGTGACGCTGCGATCCCGTAAAAGGTGGCACCTTTTTTCTCAATGATCGAATAGGCAGCGGTTTTGACCCGTTCGCCAATGGCTTCGCGATCATCCGCTGCGCGTTGGCCGGTGATGAATTGTTTGATCGGCTGGCCGCCAATAGTCGTGTAGTCCCACACCGGAAATTCTGAATCACCGTGTTCGCCCATGATGTAACCATGCACGGAACGCGCGTCCACGTTATAACGCCGACTGATCTCAGAGCGCAAACGCGCAGAATCCAGCGCTGTGCCGGACCCTAGCACATGATTTTTCGGCAAGCCGGTAAGTTGCAAGACCAATTCGGTCAACACATCGACGGGATTTGACGCCACTAAAATGATCCCGTCAAAATGGTTGGCCATGATCTGGCTGGTGATGGACTTGATAATGCCGGCATTTTTTTGTAGCAGTTGCAAGCGCGTTTCGCCAGGTTTTTGCGCGACGCCGGCAGTGATCACGATCAAATCGGCATATTGCGCATCTGCATATGTGGCGGCGTAAATATTCTTTTGACCAGTGTAAGGCAGTGCGTCGACGAGATCTTCAACATCGCCTTGCACCCGCGAAGTGTTCACATCAATGATGCCTAAGCTGCCGCCGATGCCTGCCGTGAGCAAATTAAACGCGTAACTGGAGCCGATCGCCCCGTCGCCGATCAGTAAAATGTTTGCTGTTTTCATGGTTGACTCCTCCTTATGCATTTAGTATAACGCTTTCATCCATTGTATCAAAGCTTATTCAAATCTGTATTAATGTTTAGCAGATGATTTCACAACAAATCACTAAATTTTGTGTATTCACGGAATTGATGTGTTTTACTAAATATTGGTGATTTGTGTTGTTCAAGTGCCCGCAGTCATCTATCAGTGCCTTGACATGCGTGACATGCGTTCACACAACGAGTACACTGAAAGCAATCTTGAAAACACTGGAGTCTAAGATGCACATCAAAAAAATTTCACTTTTCCAATCGGTGATGTTGGCCTTAGGGTCATTGATCGGATCCGGTTGGCTTTTTGGCGCTTGGGAAGCCACCAAGATCGCCGGTCCTGCTGCTATTTTATCTTGGTTAGTCGGGGGCTTGGTGATCGGGATCATTGCTTATACTTATATCGAAATCGGCGCGATGTTCCCAGAAGCTGGCGGGATGAGTAAATATGCGCAATATTCGCATGGCTCACTGCTTGGTTTCATTGCCGCTTGGGCCAATTGGGTGTCATTGATCACCTTGATCCCGATCGAAGCGGTGGCGGCGGTGCAATACATGTCAACGTGGCCTTGGGCTTGGGCCAAATGGACGCATCACTTAATGGCCAATGGCGTGGTCACCAACGTCGGGTTATTGGTGGTATTTGGCTTTATCATTGTCTTCACGCTGTTGAACTATTGGTCCGTTAAAGTCCTCACCCACTTCACCAGCTTGATCTCGATTTTTAAAATCGGCATGCCCTTGTTGACGATCATTTTGCTGACGATGTCTGGTTTTCATCCGCAAAACTATGGCACCAGCTGGCATGAATTCTTCCCTTATGGTACCAGCGCGATTTTTAGTGCCACCAGTGCCGCTGGGATCATTTTTTCGTTTGACGCGTTTCAAACCATCATCAATATGGGCGCTGAAATCGAGCACCCAGAAAAAAATATTTTGCGTGGGATCACCATTTCCTTGCTGATCTCTGGGGTCTTATATGTGTTGCTTCAATCCACGTTCATCACCGCAGTACCGACGCATGTGTTAGCCACTGCTGGGTGGAACGGCTTGAATTTCACCTCACCATTTGCTGATTTGGCAATGTTGCTGGGACTCAATTGGTTAAGTGTACTGCTGTATATGGATGCTTTTGTTTCCCCATTTGGCACTGGGGTATCATTTGCTGCCACCGCCGCGCGAGCGTTATTTGCCTTAGAATCCAATCACCACCTGCCGCATTTTTTAGGCAAACTCAATCCGAAATATCGTATTCCCCGTATGGCAATGCTGGCAGATACCGTCTTGTCCATCGTGATGGTATCAACGTTTCGCTCATGGGCAGTCCTGGCCACCGTGTTATCCACTGCCACATTGATCGCCTATTTGACCGGCCCGGTGACAGCAGTTTCTTTGCGCAAGTTAGGCGCACATTTGTATCGTCCGGTGCGCTTGAAACATTTGCCGATCATTGCGCCGATCGCGTTTGTGCTCACAAGCTTGGCGGTGTATTGGGCGATGTGGCCAACCACAGTGCAAGTGATCATGATCATTTTAGTGGGTTTGCCGTTTTATTTTTATTACGAATGGAAAATGGGCTTCAAAGAACTGCGCGGTGCCATCAAACCGGCGTTATGGCTGCTGGTTTACCTGATCTTCATTTCGCTCATGTCTTACGCTGGTGCGCATCAATTCAATGGCGCTGATTGGATCCATTACCCGTGGGATTTCGTCTTGATCAGCGTCGTGAGTTTCGGGTTTTACCAATGGGGTATCCATTCTTGGACCACCAGTGATTTGGCCGCCGCACAAGCAGTCAATCAACGCGTTTCTCGAGACTAAAAAAACTCGCCAGTTGGCGAGTTTTTTGTGATCAGGCTTCTTCGCCAGGTTCGGAGGTGATGATCTCCATATCCCCAGTAAAGTCCCATGCTTTGATCTGGTTTGGAATCAAGAAATGCGTGCCTTTTTTGATCGGGAAAGTCTTGCCGTCAGCGGCAAATTCGCCGTTACCTTTTAAGACAGAAACCAAGGTATATGGCGCTTTTGGTGTTTGATGCACAGTACCATTCAATTCAATGCGTTCAACTGAGAAGAATGGGGAGATCGGCGCTTGCACAAACGTGGTGATCGTGGCGTCGTCTTTATGTTCAGTTTGAATGTCGAGTTTAGGATCAACAGATGGCACCGTGGTGGTGTCAATGGATTGTTGTAAGTGCAATTCCCGCTTATGACCTTGGGCATCGGTGCGGTCATAATCATACAAGCGATACGTGGTGTCAGATGACTGCTGAGTCTCCAAAACCATAATGCCTTTGTTCAGCGCATGAATGGTGCCACTTGGAACGTATACAAAATCGCCAGTTTTCACTGGAACTTTGCGCAACAAGTGTTCCCAATCACCAGCATGGATCATGTCAGCGAGTTCTTGGCGAGTTTTGGCATGGTGGCCATAGATCAAATATGAACCAGGTTCTGCGGAAATAACGTACCAGCATTCCGTTTTACCCAATTCCCCTGGCGCTTCATGGGCGGCAGCATAGGCATCATCTGGGTGCACTTGCACAGAAAGTGACGCGTTGGCATCAAGGATCTTGGTCAACAATGGGAACACTTTGGACTTTTGATGGCCAAAATAATCTTGGTTATCTGCCCATGCTTGCGTCAAAGTCTTGCCAGCCAACGGCCCGTTTTCAATGGTCGATGGGCCATTAGGATGCGCGGAGATCGCCCACAGTTCACCGATTTTACCATCAGGGATCTGGTAGCCAAATTCAGTTTCAAGTTTGCGGCCACCCCAAATTTTTTCATGAAATACAGGTGCTAGGAATAATGGTTCAGTCATTGTACCCTCCTGAAAAACAGATATTCTTTACCGCTTTCATTTTACCACGTCTGTGAAATATTGCGCGACGATCTGATCTCTTCTGGCCAAAAAGTTGGCATTGACCGAAGGGTGCACCCGATTGGACAACACGATCAGCGCTTGTTGCGTTTGCGGCTGCATGAGCCAAAACCCGCCTGTGTAGCCGGTATGATACAACCAAGTGCCGCCTTTTTGATCATGGCGCAAGTCCCAACCAAGTGAGCGTCCACCAGCAAAATCTTGTTCCAGCAGGGCAAACTCACCTGCAGGAAATGCCGGCGACTGCCGCTGACCAAAGGCATATTGGGTAAAAGTGATCAGATCCTGCAAACTGGCAAATAAGCCCGCTGAGCCAGCATGTGCGCCTAAGATCCGGGCTTTGGGGTCATGCACTTGGCCTTTAAGCAAGTGACCATCGGCGAAAGTCGTCGGTACCGTGTAGCGAGGATCTGGGTGAAAGCTGGCGGTGTACAGCTGCAATGGGGTCAAGACCTGCTGTTGGATCACCGTTTGAATGGCTTCGTGATACACATTTTCCAACGCCCAACCCACCAGCAAAAAGTTAAAATCGCGATACAAGACGCTTTTAGGCCCAGTGGGCTTTAACGTGTCGATCAGTGCTTGACGCAAGGATGGTGCATCAAGTTCATCGCGATGGGGGATATAGCTTTCTAACCCGCTGGTATGCGTCAACGCTTCGCGGAAGGTGGTGTCAGGCAAAAACTCTGGTAACCAGTCATGAAGCCGTTGATCGATTTGGACGCGGTTTTGGGCTAACGCCTGTAAAAATACGGTGGTGGTGCCTAACACTTTGGTCAAGCTGGCCAGATCATAAACCATGCCTGGCTGCAGTGGTTTCACTGTAGGCAGCCATTGCGCATCCCCGATTGCTTCAGACCACACCGTATCACCTGCCATGATTGCCGCCGATACACCAGGCACGACACGATCAGTGACTAATTCTTGTAGCATATGTTTTGTCGGCGTCATTCAACCACTTCCAATCTGGTTCCCATTTTACCACGCGAAATTTATTTATGAATGGGCTTATCTAAGCGCGGCATTGACGCGTTGACAAGGCTGATGCAACTTGGTAGCGTCATGTTGAGGTGTTGAAAATGCATACAGTCGCTTTGTTTGGCGGACAAGATCCGCATGGGCTCACGGCCCAGCTGACCCAACATTTATTGGCCGATTTACCTGGCACCACTGAGTTTATCGACTTAAATACCCGCTTTTTGCATCCGGATTGCCCACACACATCAAACGTGAATTTAGATGCGCTGGAAGCCAAGCTTGCGCAAGCAGATGTGTGGGTATTAGTCAGCCCCACTTACTTTGGTAGCGTCGCTGGACCGCTGAAGCAAGCGCTAGACTGCTTGCGGCCGCGCATGGTACGCATGACGGCCAAAGGGGACTCGCTACCCGGTCGATACCGTGGCAAAGTGTATGTGAGCATTTCCAGTTGTTTTGCCAGTGGCTTTGACAATACCTTCACCCATCAAACCGATGCGTGCTTCACCACCTTAGACAAAGCCATGAGTACAGCGGGTTTGCGCAAAGCTGGCGAATTGGTCTTGCCGCATACTTGGGGAATGACGACGATTCCTGCCGCCAAGTTAGCCGCAGCTAAAAAGTTGGCCTTGACTGTGCCCAAGCGGGTGCGAAAGGATGATGAAACCATGAAACGATACGGTTTGTTATTTATGATGGTGGCGGTGATGGCTTTGGCGACCATGAGTTTACAATTGCTGCTACCGATTTCCGGATTTTGGTGGCGTTATATTAGCTTTGTGGTGTTTTTCTTCACATTACTAGCGGCGATTTTGCACTATGCCACGTTTATGCGCCACAAACACCGCTGAGTCAGCACTGCTTTTTGACCGCTTGAACCAGCACGATCACCACAATGACGACGACCACCAAGAAAATGCCCCAGCCGATCAGGGGAAAATGCCGGATCAATAACAACCATCCGAGAAAAATCAGGATCCCTAGCAATAACCCGCGGGGATCATGCATTTGTCGATTTAACCAATTATTCAATGTGCGTCACTCCTTTTACTTTTAGTTTACGCCAAATCCACCGCCAGTCTTCCGCCTGACGATGGATTTTTTGTAAACAAAAACCCCAAGTCAGTGACTTGAGGTTTCAAGCTTAAATGGCGACGTTCCCAGAGAATTGAGAATTGTACAAATCAGCATAAAAGCCTTTTGCGGCCATCAAGGCGTCATGATTACCCGTTTCAATAATAGAACCGTGATTCATGACGATAATGTTGTCGGCATCGCGGATCGTGGACAACCGGTGTGCGACCACGAAGCTGGTACGGCCTTCAAGCAAGCGACTCATCGCGTGTTGAATATGCACTTCAGTCCGGGTATCCACAGAACTGGTGGCTTCATCCAAGATCAAAATATCCGGATCGGCGACAAACGCCCGCGCGATCGTCAACAATTGCCGTTGCCCTTGGGAAATATTGGAAGCAGATTCATCCAAAATGGTGTTATACCCATCTGGCAACTGCCGTACAAAGTTATCCACATGGGCGGCTTTAGAAGCGGCCATGATCTGATCATCACTAGCAGATTCGTTACCATACTTCAAGTTGTCCCAAATAGAACCCGTGAACAACCAAGTATCTTGTAACACCATGGCGAAATGACTGCGTAAGTCTTCACGCGACATGTCGCGCGTATCCACACCGTCTAAGCGAATCGAGCCGCCTTTCACGTCATAGAAGCGCTCAAGCATGTTGATGACCGTGGTTTTACCGGCACCAGTTGGGCCGACAATGGCAATCATTTGCCCTGGTTTAACTTCCAAGTTGTAATCTTTCATCAACAACTCAGAGCCATCATAACCAAACTGCACATGATCCATCACTAACTTGTTAGGATCATTTGGCACTGCTGGCACACCAGAAGGCGTATCTTCCATGTCCTTTTCATCTAACACTTCAAAGACACGTTCTGCAGAGGCCACAGTATTTTGAATCGTGTTGGCCAAGTTGGCTAATTGTGAGATCGGCTGGGAGAACTGTTGGGTGTATTGCAAGAACGCTTGGACATTACCTAACGTGACGGTCCCGTTAGTGACCCCAACGCCACCGACAATGGCCACGAAGACATAACCGATGTTGTTGATAAACATCATCAATGGCATGATCACCCCAGAAACGAACTGGGCTTTCCAAGCAGCATTGAAGAACTTTTGGTTTTCTGCATCAAAGGTCTCCATCGCCGTTTCTTCGCGGTTAAAGGACTTCAACACCACTTGGCCGGCAAAGTTTTCTTCAACTTGGTTGTTCAACAACCCTAACGCTTTTTGCTGTGACGCGAAGAAGCGTTGCGATTTCGGCGCGATGATGCCAACGACGACCAATGATAACGGAATGGTGATCAACGCGATCAAGGTCAACTTCCAAGAAATCGATAGCATCATCCACAAGGTCCCAATAAAGGTGAATAAACTTGTCACCATTTGGGTCAGTGATTGTTGCAGCGTGGAGGCGATATTATCCATATCGTTGATCGCCCGCGACATGATATCCCCATTGGAATGGGTATCGTAGTAGTTGATCGGAACGCGCTTCATTTTATCTTTAAGTTCTTTACGCAGATCATACACCGTGTTTTGCGCCACGCGCGTCATGATGTATTGTTGCAAGAAGCTGAATAACGCTGAAGCCAAGTACATCAAGATCACGGTGATCACGATATGTTCGATCTTGGTGAAGTTGATCGGGAACTCAGCCATTTTCATGCCGGCTTTTTGCTGGGAGACACCTTTCATGTAGCCTTTGAAAATTTCCGTTGTCGCTTGCCCTAAGATCTTAGGGGTGCGGATTTGAAAGATCGTGGACACGATTGCAAAAAGCAATACCACGATAATGGCGACAATCCGGCTTTTCATGTAACCAAATAAGCGTGTGACGGTGCCCCAGAAATTCTTCGGCTTTTCAACTAAACCGCCATGAGCGCCTGGACCATGACCGCGACCCATGCCGCCAGTTGGCCGACTGGATTGAGAATTTTCTGCCATTAGGCTTCATCCCCCTCTCGAATTTGTGACTTGATGATTTCTTGATAAGTGGTGTTGGTTGCCTTGAGTTCATTATGACTGCCGCGACCGACCATTTTTCCGTCGTCTAAGACCACGATGGTGTCGGCATCTGCAACTGTGGAAACCCGTTGGCCGACGATGACCACCACGCGCTTGGAGATCTGTTCATCTTCACGCAATGCTTTGCGCAAGTTGGCATCGGTTTTAAAGTCCAATGCTGAAAACGAATCATCAAACACATAAATGCTGGCGTCTTTGACCAACGCGCGGGCGATCGCCAAACGTTGACGTTGCCCACCAGAGAAGTTGCCCCCGCCTTGTTCAACGTGATAATCCAAGCCTTCGGGATTTTCCGCGATGAAGTCACGTGATTGGGCGATATCTAAAGCATGCCAGATCTGTTCGTCAGTGGCATCAGGATTGCCGTATTTCATGTTGTCGCGAACCGTTCCAGAAAATAGGACGGCTTTTTGAGGCACAAAGGCAACGGCTTGATGCAATGCTTTGAGATCTAATTCTTGAACCGGAGTGCCGTTAACTTTCACGGCCCCTTTTTCCACATCATAAAAACGTGGGATCAAGTTGATCATCGTGGTTTTACCAGAACCGGTACCACCAATAATGGCTAGTGTTTCCCCAGCTTTCATGTCCACATCGATACCAGACAGCGCTGGTTCTTCAGCGCCGTGATAGCGAAAATCCACCTGATCAAATTGTAAGCTTGGCGTATAGCCAACGGCTTTAGGTGACACTGGAGATTCGATGGGGCTGGATTGATCCAACACTTCGTTGATCCGCACAGCTGAAGCTTGCGCCCGTGGAATGAACATTAAGATCATAGACAGCATCATGAAGCTCATTAAGATCTGCATGGCATAAGTCATAAAGGCGATCATGTTCCCAGTTTGCAACGCTTGTTGGCCGATCAAATGACCACCCCACCAAATAATGGCAATATTGGTGCCAGACATGATCAACGTCATGATCGGCAAGGCCAAAGCCATGATGGTGTTTACTTTGATCGCGTTTTGCGTGTAGTCTTGGTTGGCCACATCAAAGCGCTTTTGTTCAAAGTTATCTTGACGGAACGCCCGGATAACGCGCACCCCAGTCAAACCTTCACGAAAGACTAAGTTGATCCGATCAGTTTTTTCCTGCATTTTGCGGAACAACGGCACCGCAAACTTCATCAAAATACCGACAAAAATCAACATGATCGGAATCACAACTAAGAAAATCGAAGTCAACGCATGATCTTTTTGATAAGCCAAAAAGCTAGCCCCGACCAACATAATTGGCGCCATAATCATCATCCGTAAGATCATCATCCAAGCGTTTTGCAACTGGGTGACATCGTTAGTCGTCCGAGTGATCAAGGAGCTGGTGCCGATGGTATCCATTTCATCATGGGAGTAGTTCAGCACTTTTTTGTAGACATCATGACGGACATTTTGGCCGAGTTTTTGCGAGGTACGCGCCGCCAAAAAGACGTTGCCTACCGCCGCTAAAACACTTAACAGTGAAAACAGGACCATTTTGATCCCAGTGTGCCAGATGTAGGTGACATCCCCATTGGCGACCCCATTGTTAACAATATCAGAGGTCAAGTTCGGTAAGTATAAACTGGCGATGACTTGCACCACCATAAATAAGACTGCCCCAAGGACTGCCATCGCCGACATGCGGCCTTTGGCAAGTTTAATCATGTGCTTCCTCCTTTGTGGTTGCGCCATATTTGAGCCATTGTAGCAATTGCGCCATACGTTTCTTTAAAGCAAGGACGGAAGTATCTTCCCCGTCAGCTAAATGATTGTAATAATAGCCCATAGTTTGCATAAATAAACCTAATACTAAATGCACCAGCATCCGCACTTCGTCATCAGATCGCACATCTAATTGACTGCGATCAATACCAGAGACTATCAGCTCCACGAATTGGCCTTTATCTTTGGGATGATGAGTCGTCGGCGATAGTTTTGCAACGGCATGAAAATCCATGTACATAAAGACATTGCGGTAAAACGGTGCATATGAGCCATCAACTAACACATCAATGGCTTTGTCAAAAAGGATCGCTACGGTGGCAAAAAAGTCGCCTTTTTGCTCGTCTAATGTGCGCTGCGTCAAGCCTTTGGCGCTGTCGCGCATGCGATCTAGCAGGTAAAAGAAGATATCACTTTTATCTTCAAAATATTGATAGAAACTTCCTCGCGGGATCCCAGCATCTTTAATGATATGGGAAATGCTAGCATCCGCAAATGGTGCTCGGGTAAATTCTGCATAAGCAGCTTTGACCAAACGCATGCGTTTTTCTTCCGGAAGTCGAAAAAATGTCGGTTTCGGCATTGGCTACTCCTTTCTGGCATTGTGATTGCCATTGTGCTCATAACAACGGCGTTGATTTTATGGAAACAATCAACGCCGTGAATGCGCTCGCGGTTTCATGACATTATGTCATGTGACAACTTGTCATTATACGCGAGCCAAATTAAATTGCAACAGTCTTTAGTCGGATTCAGCCATTTTCTGTAAATTATTTTGTGGCAACTTGCTGGTCGATTTGGGCTAAGTCCGCGGCAGTCGTCAAATTCACCCCACGGACTTGCCAAGCACCATCAGCGACATCCAAACGTGTCACGCTAGCATTTTTCAACAAACCAACCGGTAGTTTTTCAGGCGCCAATAGATCCACCATCGCACTTAAAAACACGCCATGTGCCACCACTAACACTTTGGCATCAGCAGGTTGCGCTGCCACGATCTGGGCAAAACTGGTTTGCACCCGCAGCCGTAATTCAGGCAAGGTTTCAGCTTGTTTGGTGGGATCCATTTTCTCAAAGTTGCGGATCAGTTGGGCAAAGCGCTGACCGCGCGTCCATGCATGTGTCATCGTGGCTACACCATAACGCGCCAGGGAAGCGGAGATCAATTGGTTATTGGTGATTCCTTCTAGACCGCCAAAGTAGTATTCCCGCAAGCCGGCACGACGATGTAACGTGATATTGGGGTGTTTGGCTAAAATAATTTTAGCCGTGTCGACTGCCCGCAAGCGATCAGAGCTATAGGCAGCAGTAAATGGCACATCCGCCAGCAATTCTGCCGTTTTCGCCGCTTGTTGGCGACCTTTTGGCGTCAGTGGCATGTCGGTGATGCCTTGCAGTTGACTGTTGCGGTTCATCTGGGTTTCACTGTGGCGAACTAAATATAATTGAATGGTCATCAGGCTACCTCCAAAAGGTTGGGAAATCGATTTCATCACAATGATTTTGTTCTCGGTTAATTTTCATGCTATCATAAATTGAACAGTTCCTATACAGACTAAAGTAGGAGGTCTGACTGTGAAAATCGCGCCAATGCTTTTAACCTATTTACACACGCACCCGAGCACATACCAACCAATTGCTCGAGGTTTACAAAATGTCGTGGCCTTCAGCTTACCAGATACGATCATTTTTCCTTATCAACATCAAGTTTTTCCAGACGACCGCTTAGAAGCCACGCGCTTAGATGATGACTTCATTCCGGATCATCCGGAATTGGTCAGTTGGTTAGCCCAACTGATCGATCCAGACGAACCGCCGACACCTAAAGAATTATGGTTGACGCTGAGCCATATCACCAATGCCAAGCATAATTTCATCGAGGTCAGCTTTGAATAAAGCCACGCAAGCGATGTTACAGCGCACGATTCAAGCGAGTATCTTGGCATTCTTGTTTTGGATCGGTCAAACCGTGATGGGCTGGCCTTGGTTGCTTTATTTGAGTCTTGCCAGTTTGGTTTACGCCGTCATCGCCTTATTATATGCCCTTTTTTTGTGGCACCAACAGTAAAAGAGCTTTCGATCGAGTTGAAAAAATCCGATCGAAAGCTTTTTTACACTTCTTCAGCACTTAACGCTGCTGCAGTTTCTGTGTTATTGACCGCTTGGCTCAAGCGCTGAGCCAAATGGGCATCGATATAGCCTTGCGTCAACAATTCATGGACCGCCGCGCGTTCTGCCGCCAAAGCAATCGCCCGCAGCTGTTGTAATTGCCCTTCGTATTGCGTCGATTTATGGGCGGAGATCGCTTTGACGCTGGCGATACGGTGCCGATACTGGACGATCAGCGCATAGATCACTTGACGATTGTAGTGATGATGCCGCTGGTCAGGGCGTTTCAAATACGCCGAAACATATTTCAAGCCCCCTTTGGCCAGATCTTTTTCCAAAGCCAAATTGGCTTGATCACTGGCGCTATTAGTATGGCGTAAGCCGACCCAGTGTTTTGAGCTTTGCATCACATTGAGTCGCCATTTGGCCAAATGCATGCGCAGGGTTTGACGGCCACTATGCGCCAACATCGCATCAATATCAGCGCGGCGGTTGACCAAACGCTTTTTGACTTTGGCATAGCGCTTCGGATCTAACGTCGCCTTGAGCTCGGCTAAGGTTTTCAATTCGCCATCTAAGCCGATACCGCGCAACGTCAATTCATCTTTGATGATCGGCGGAATGTCGGCTTCTGAGGTGTCGGCTTGCAGATCCACTCTGCGGATCAAGTTTTGATATTCAGTGATCAGATCTAGCGCCGGTTTTTGATTGTCTTCGCGTCGTTCTGATTCAATGCGGCGCACTGCCATTTGGTATAAGAAGCGCTGCGCTTGAGTAAAAGTCAATGCCCGCGGCGCATCGCCATCAGGTTCGGCTTCATCAGTTGAGACCGTTGATCCCCGCAACGTCAACGGCGTGCGGCTGGCGGTCAACAGTGGCAAGCCGATCACCGCGACGATCAAACTCAACACCACAAACCCAGCGGCGATAAACAACATCAAATGTCGCGCTGGAAAAGCTGTTCCATTGGCCAAAGTCAAAGGCACCGCCAACACCCCGACTAACGTGATCGCCCCGCGCACACCAGAAACACCAGATAACAACGCAGTTTTAAAGCCGACATGTCCTTGATGGCCTAAACGCTGATAACCCCATACCCAAGCGATCCGCAGTCCAAGCACCACCCCGTACACCAATACCACATCAAACAAAGCCTGAAAGGTGTTGACATCACGCGCCACGATGGTCGCATGCATGGCGACAGGTAATTCGATTCCTAGAATCAAAAAAATGATCCCGTTGAGCAAGTACACCACAATATCCCAAGTCCGTTCGGTGACGATCCGTAACTCAGGCAGTGCTTGGATGTAGCGATTGCCGCGCGCGTTATTCAACAATCCGGCAACGACCACCGCGATGACGCCTGAAGCATGTAGCCCTTCATCAACAGCTAAGTAGATGACCAATGGTGCCGTCAGGTTCAACACGGTATGTAAAATCACATCATTGATGCCTTGATGCAACAACCACACCCTTAGCGCATTTAACGCCAACATCATCACCAATCCGGCCAAAGCCCCAACGATCGCCACAAAAAAGAAATCGCCAATGGCTTGCGTGGCAACAAAACTGCCAGTGACGGTGGCCGCGATGCCATATTTAAACCCGATCAGCCCACTGGCGTCGTTGATCAAACTTTCGCCACTGACCAAGTGCAAAATACTTTTTGGCAAGTGGACGCGTTGGGCAATGGATTGCACCGCGATCGGATCCGTTGGACTTAAAATCGCGGCTAACGCCAAGCTTGCTGCTAACGGTAAAGCTGGAATCAACCAATGAATGAAAAATCCGCCAATAAATGTGGTCGCAAACACCAAGAAAATGGCATTGCCAATGATCGGCCCGCGCAACGCCCATAACTCAGCTTTAGGGAAATGTCGGCCGTCGTTAAACAGTAACGGCGCCGTAAACACCAGCATGAACCAGTCGGTGTTCATCGCGATCGTCACGTGAAAAGCCACCGCCACCAACAACCCCAAGGCGATTTGGATCAGTGACACGGGAATGACCACTAAATAATGGCTGATCACGTTTGAGGCGATCACCAACATCAATAACAAGATGACAGCTTCGATCAGATGCATAGCCGGATCCTTTCTGGACATCGTTTGGCTTCAGTATACCATTACGGCGGAACTGACCAAATTTTGGACGCACAAAATCCACGAAATTCCGGTGAATTTCGTGGACCTTCGCAGTTCAACGATTTTTTATTCAGTTACGATCGCACCGCCGTCTCAAGGAATTTGGCGAAATGTCGAAACAATGCTAGTAAAATCGGCATTACCCCAACCAAACTCGCTTGCCTCTCATGTCGCCATGAGGTGTTTCATCCGCTAGTACTTGACCTCTCGTTTCAACGAGATCAGCATCGATACTGCAATTTCGTGAGGCCAAAGCGTCAACTGGTGTCAACGGTTTGGGGATCGCCTCACTCGGAACACAGGCACTGCCGCCTGTGAAAAGGTGGAACGAATCGCCTGGCCTAAGCGACTCACCTTCCTGTCTCAAAAGATACCACCCTTACCGTCAAAATGCAAGCGTTTTTCTAAATTTGTTTCGTGTCTTGTCATTTATCTGAACCTTATATAATGGGGAATATTCGAAATATATCATATATTGGTATAGTTTCACGTGAAACTACAAAAAAACGACCAGCATTTTTGCTAGTCGCCAGCTTTAGGCCAGATCTTCACCGATGATCCGCACTTCCGGCTCCAATTGCACATCAAATTTTTCCGCGACAGTTTTTTGGACCAAATGGATCATATCCAAATAATCCGTGGCAGTCGCCCCGCCTAAGTTCACGATGAAGCCTGCGTGTTTGGTGGAGATCTGCGCGCCGCCAATGATATGACCTTGCAGTCCAGCTTTTTGGATCATTGGGCCGACAAAATGTCCCACTGGCCGCTTGAACACTGACCCACAAGAAGGATATTCCAGCGGCTGTTTAGCTGCGCGTTGGGCATTGAGCGTATCCATTTGCTCACGGATCGCGGCTTTATCGCCTGGATGTAACCCAAATGTGGCGCTGACCACGATATCGCCAGTTGTTTGGACCAACGAATGCCGATAAGAAAAGGCCATGTCAGCGTTTGAATAAGTTTTCAATTCGCCGGCAGTGGTCAACACCGTGACGGACTGCAAACAGTCTTTGACTTCGCCGCCATATGCGCCAGCGTTCATAAACACCGCGCCACCAACTGAGCCAGGGATCCCAGCGGCAAATTCCATGCCCGTCAAGCCGGCTTGATACGCCGCTTCAGTGGTATCGATCAAGCGTGCCCCAGCATCAGCTTGGACGGTGTGGCCATGCGCTTTGATCTGCTTCATTGCCGTTAAGATGATCACCAACCCGCGAATGCCGCCATCTTTGACAATGAGGTTTGACGCGTTACCGATAAAAGTCAGCGGCAACTGCTCGTCTTTGGCATAAGCCAATAAAGCCTGGATCTCGGCGATGGATTTGGGAAATGCTAATCGATCAGCAGGACCGCCAGTTTTCGTAAACGTATAGTGGCTCAAAGGTTCGTCGTGTAACAACGTGATTTGCTCTAATGTGGATGCCGCCACAGCTCAACAGTCCTTTCGTTTTGGAAATCTCATTTAGTGTAACACATTTGTCGCCTGTCGGAATCTTTAGTAGAATGAAGGGGATCGGAGTGATAATTGTGAAAATGATTTCTTGGAATGTCAACGGCTTGCGAGCCGTATTGAAACATGATTTTGAAACCAGCTTCAAAGCATTGGATGCAGATTGGTTTTGTTTACAAGAAACCAAAATGCAAGCTGGCCAAGCCACGCTAGACTTGCCAGGCTATCACCAATATTTCAACTACGCTGAACGTAAAGGCTATTCTGGCACCGCGATCTTAACCAAACATGAACCGCTGAACGTCACTTACGGGATCGGCGTGCCAGAATTTGACACGGAAGGTCGCGTGATCACTTTAGAATACCCCAAATTTTACTTCATCACCATTTACACCCCAAATTCCGGCAGTGAACTTAAGCGCCTGGAATTTCGTCAAGGCTTTGATGCGGCATTTTTAGCTTACACCAAAGCCTTAGCCGCTAAAAAGCCTTTGGTATATTGTGGCGATCTCAATGTTGCCCACCAGCCGATCGATTTGAAAAATCCGACGTCCAATCACCACAATGCCGGCTTTACAGACGAAGAACGCGCTGACTTCACCACCCAATTAGACCACGGCTTTGTGGACTCTTTCCGGCATTTTTACCCAGACCAAAAAGATATTTATTCTTGGTGGAGCTACCGCTTCGGCGCCCGTTCGCGCAATGCGGGATGGCGGATCGATTATTTCGTGGCCAGTTCAGACTTTGTCCCATTTATGCAAGATGCGTCGATCCACAACGAGATCTTGGGCTCAGATCATTGCCCAGTTGAGCTGGTCGTCGACAACGTCTTATAGGAGCGCTTATGGATTTTATTGCCATGGATTATGAAACGGCTAACGCGCAACGGGCTTCAGCTTGCTCAGTGGCGCTAGTCGTGGTCAAAAACACCCAGATCGTTGATGCCTTTTATTCCTTGATCAACCCACAAGTCCCATTTAGCGCACGCAACATCGACGTGCATGGAATCACGCCAGATCAAGTCGCAGATGCGCCGACTTTTCCAGAACTTTGGCCGCACATTCAAAACTTTTTCACGCCCACTTCGATCGTCACGGCACATAATTCGCCATTTGACGTGTCGGTGCTCAAGCGCAGTTTGGAGCGTTACGGTATGCCGATCCCGCATTATCAAGTGATCGACACAGTCAAAACCTCGCGTGCGTTGATGCCAGGGTTAGCGAACTACAAGTTGAACACTGTCAGTGCGGCGATGCACATCCCGTTAGAACACCATCATAACGCGCTTGAAGACAGTTACGCTTGTGCGCGCATTTTATTAGGGCAATATTTAGAATTTGGGGCTGCCAAGTTGAATCCTTGGCTTAAAACCGCATAAAAATAACGGCTGTGATGGCCGTTATTTTTGTGGTTGATAAATTTGTTTTAAGCCGGCTAAGTCGCCTGAAGATAACTGACTGACGCCTTGATCAATAGGATACATCACCGACGTGGTACTGGTGGCATGATCCAGCCCTAACGCATGGCCGAGTTCATGCATCGCGACGGCCAACGACAAGCGGGATTGATAGGCGATATTTAATTCAGCACTGGCGCGGTTGACCACCGAAGAGCCTAGTGCCGACCAGGTTTCAGTAATTTGCGGCCCGCCGTGGCCCAACTCAAAAGTTTGCGCAGATGCCGGCATGACTTTAGAATAACTGCCTAAAGTCAATGTGTTGGCGGTTTTACTGGTGCCGGCGATGAGTTTCACAATGCCAGTCCGGTTGTAAGCGGCGATGGCTTGTTTAAACAATGCTTGATCAGTGGCAGACAAGCCTGGTTGAAAGTGATAGTAGTACGTGGTAGACAAAGCTTTCCCGGACACGATGGCTTCAACTGGCGTGGCCGCGGAACTTGACGACGAAGAAGAAGGCGAAGACGTTGAGATCTGCGATTGCGCCGGTACAAACGCTGGCAAGCGCGGCAATAAGCCGTAACGCCAAGCGAAAATGCCAGCAAACACTAACAAGATCAGCAAAAAACGCGTTTTGAATTTCAACATATCACCTCCATTTCGATGAGCGTAGTGTAACACAACCCAGCGCTTAGGCAAATTTTGGCTAAAAAAACAGGCACCGCAGCAATTGCGTATGCCTGTCTCCTTCCGCTTCTCGCGCAAAATCGGACGCATTCACGGAATTATGTGTCTCGGCCAGACCGGTTGATGTCTGAACCTCCCTCGAGACGCTTTTATCTTACCACAAATTTTTATTGTTGTGCCAGTTGCCGACGAAATACCAGATAAACCACGCCAACTAATGGCAACGTCAGCAGCAAAATTGGGTAAAACCACACATGCGCCACGCCGCCAAACAATATCCCACCGATGATCGGGCCTAACACCATGCCTGCATCCATGCCGATATAAAACGTGGAATTGGCCAAACCTTGTTCATTTAATGGCGCGATCAACAAGCTGGTGGCTTGGCAAACTGAATACATCACCCCATAGCCGCCTGCCAAGCCAAAAGCCGCCACGACCATCATCCAGTTGTTGACCAAATACGTCATGCCCAGCATCCCGATCAAATTGGCCAATACCCCTGCCGCCAGAAAATATTTAAACGGCAAGCGGTCGAAATAATCTTTCAGCCCTAACCGCAACGCTAATAAAATCGCGGCATAGATCAAAAAGAAACTCCCGACCATCACATGCAAATGCCGTGATGCCACATATTCCACCAAATAAGCTTGGGTCGCAAAATATGGGATCGACAATAACATGATGATCAACGCTACTGGCACGACTTTAGGCTGTACAATGCGCATTTTCCCAGCGTTAGGGGCTTTGGCAAGTTTGCGCGGTTGCCCGTGGTCGCCGATAAACTGGATCATGATGATCATCGCCAAAGACAACACCGCTGCACCAATAAATGCCAAGCGGTAATTGAAGTGTTGGTAAATAAAGATCCCAAAAGCTGGCGCGATCGCCATGCCAAGCGCATTCATCATGCCATAATAACCCATCCCAGCACCGATGCGCTCACGCGGCAACAATCCCGACAGCCACGTGGCCATGCACACGGAACACAGCGCAAAGCCTAGTCCATTGATCACCCGCACCACGGCGATCATCCACCCGGCAGTCGCTACTGCATAGCCGATCCCTGCGATCAACAACAAGATCCCGCCAGTCAATGCCAAGGTGAATTTCGAGACCCGATCGGTCAATTGCCCTGCAAACGGCCGAAACAACAAACTAGTGACGTTCATTACCGCTGCGATCACCCCCGCAACCACCGCAGATTCCCCTAAACTGGTGGTGAAACCGACGATCAATGGATTGACTAACATGGAATTGGACATGTAACAAAAACTTCCGAGCAGGATCAAAATCGTGTCTTTGGTGAATAATTTCTTGGCGGTAGGCATGGTTGAGGCTTCTTTCTGAAAAGTGATAAATATAATTGTACCACTTGCAGAAAAGTCATTGGCCTTTTTTTACCTTATTGCTTCAGCAAAAATATCCGCAAAGCCGTTTCGCCAGCCGCCATCAAATTCGGCTTAACTGACGCCATTGCTTCAGCCAAGCTTTGCGGGCCGCTACTGATGGGCATCACCGCATCAATGCCCAGTGCATACACATCCCCTAAGTCCGCCGCTCGCGCCCCGACTAAAGCCACCACTGGCACCTGCTGGCGCTTGGCGGCATGGGCCACGCCTAATGGTGCTTTGCCGTTTAGCGACTGGGCATCGATGCGTCCTTCGCCAGTGATCACCAGATCTGCTTGCCTTAACGCATCATCTAACCCCACTAACTGCAAGATTTCGTCAATGCCACTGCGGCTTTGCGCTTGAGTAAACGCTAAAAATCCCGCCCCTAAACCACCCGCTGCCCCAGCGCCTGGCTGATCGGCGATATTGAGACCAACCGTTTTAGCCATCAGCGCACCTAAATGTTGCAAGTCACGGTCCACCTTACGCCTAGCAGTTGCTGTTAAGCCTTTTTGTGCGCCATAAATCATCGCTGCACCATTGGGACCGGCCAGCGGGTTGGTGACATCAGACAACAAGATCACCGACACCTCATCAAGTTGCGGCAAACGTTGCGACACGTCGATACGCTTTAAGGCGGCCAAGCCTTTGGCCCCTGGTGCGATCGGCTGATCAAATGCATCATAAAACCTGACCCCTAATGCTTCGGCCATGCCGACGCCACCATCTGTTGTCGCCGAGCCACCTAAGCCAACATAAATCGTGTGCGCACCGCGGTCGATCGCCGCTTTAACACATTGTCCCACGCCATAAGTCGAGGCCTTCATGGCGTCGTCTAAACTACCGGAAGTCAAATGTAGCCCACTGGCTTGCGCCGTTTCGATAACCGCAGCGTCTGGATCCAACCATCCCCATTGCGCTGATACCAATTGGCCAAGTGGCCCAGACACTGATTGGGTGATGATCGTGCCGTGTAAAGCGGCAGTCAAAGCCGCGACAGTGCCTTCGCCGCCATCTGCAATCGGCACTTGGGTGATTTTGGCATCAGCTTGCGCGCGCAATAAGCCGGCTTTGACCCAAGATTCTGCTTGGGCACTCGTGGCGCTGCCTTTAAATGAATCGATCGCTAACACCACTTGAATTGGTTTTTGCATTTTGTTTACCTCTTATCGACAATGGCTTTATTGTATACCCGAAAGCTTGAAGGCACCAAAAAACCGCGCCAATTGACGCGGTTTACAAGTGCGCGATCAAATCAAGCCAAAATGTTTCAATCCATTGACGATACCATGATCATCATTAGCCGAAGTCACGTATTCAGCTTGTTGCTTGGCGGCAGGTTGCCCATTGCCCATGGCGATCGCATGATCGACGCCGGCAAACATTGGCAGATCATTTTCGGCATCGCCAAAGGCATAGGTGGTGACACCCCTAAACTGAGGTTGTGCCAAAAGCTGCTTGATGCCAGACATTTTGGTGACGCCTTGGGCCATCACGTCCAAGCCGCGGGGATTGTTGCGCACCATACTCAATTGTGGAAACTTTGGCGGCAAGATCCTATCTTGGTCTCGTTCAAACACAAACATGAAATTCACTGGGTGGGTTTGATACCAATCAGGCTCGACATGTGCGTCCAGTTGCAACAGCTGGTAATTGGCTTTGGTGTCAGCGTTGGCCGCACTTAACGCAAACCCAGCTTGGTTATACCAACCTACCGGATCATGATGAGCTTTGGCGTAGGCATTAAATTGCATCACGGTTTGGCGATCCAGCCTAGTTTGGGCAACCGCTTGACCATGGGCTTGCACATAACTGCCATTGGCGGCAACGATCGTGTCGATGCCAGTGGCGTCTAACACATATTGTACTTCAAACACATTGCGCCCAGTCGCGATGGCCGGGACAACGTCATGTTGTCGCAATGCTTTAATCGCGGCGACGACTTCTGCAGTGACTGACTTGTCCGCTTGCAACAGCGTGCCATCTAAGTCAAAAAATACCAGTGCTTTAGCCACGCGCCTCACCTACCAATCCGCGTTGAATGTTGGCCAGCGTTAATTCAGCCGTATCCGCCAACACCACATCCGCTTCATGCAAGACCTTGGCATCGCCGATACCGATCGAAGTCGCACCAGCGTCATTGATCGCCGCCACGCCTGCTTGGGCATCTTCGACACCAAAGCATTGGGCTGGATCCAAATGCAACAAAGCGGCCGCTTTAGCATAAATTTCACCATTGGGCTTGCCATGCCTCAAAGTGGCGGGGTCAACGACTTCTGTGAAAAAGTTAGCTAAACCCAGATGTTGCAATACCAAGGGCGCATTCTTTGAAGATGACGCCAACGCAATTGGATAGCCATGTTGCTTCAATTGATCCAAAAAAACGCGGATGCCTGGCAAAATATCAGTCGGTTTCAACCTGGCGACCAGCTTTAAGTACTGGGTATTTTTTTCAGTCGCCAATGCTTGTTTTTCCGCTTCAGAATAAGTCCGCGGGATATCGCTGGCCGCGATGATCTTTTCCAGTGAATGCATCCGGTCGATTCCAGCCAGACTCGCTTGCAGTTGCGGCGTCCAAGTGGTGCCCACTTTTTTAGCAATGGCAGACCAAGCTTGCGCGTGTAAGCGCGCGGTATCACAAATCACGCCATCTAAATCAAATAATGCCCCTTTTAATGCGCTAAATTTTGTCATAGACGTTATCCTTTCTCAACAAAAATCGTTGTTTTTTCCCAGCTTTCAAGACTTGTGGCTGGCCTTGGATCAACACGTTCAGATCATGATCGGCAACCACTACCACAGCTTGATGGCTGACTTCAAGTGTCACTGAAGTCCCTTGAAAATGCTGCGTCACCTGCATCTCACGCCATGCCTTGGGTAAATTTGGGTCGATGCGCAAGGTTTCGCCTAAAGCATCCACCCCTGCATAAACGCGCGTCGCCACATCAAGGGTCGCCCCCATCACCCCTAAATGCAGGCCTTCTGCGGTGGTGCCACCTTGAATATCGTAATAATCGGACAACAACGCTTGGTGATATAGCGACCACGATTGATCCACGCGACTAGCCCGCGCATCCAATAAGGCATAAACGATTCGCGAAAGCGTCGAACCATGCGTGGTGCGGTCTAAATAATATTGGAGATTTTGCTGGAAGTAATCTTTAGGTAAGCTGTAGCCCATGTCAGTGATCAACTGATGGACGACTGGCTCATCCAATAAGTAAAAGGCCATCAAGGTGTCAGCTTGTTTGGCGACTTGATAAGCATCAGGCGTTTTGCCTTCTGCTTTCAAAATGCGATCCAAGCGGGAAATATCGCCATATTGTTTGTGATAATCATCAAAATCCAGCGTCGCCAACTTAAAGTAGCCTGCAAACTGGCCGATGATGCCATCGTCATTGATGTCTAACGTCAACCGGCGGCGAACTTGATCCATTTGGGTGAGCGTCGCTGGCGTCAAGGTTTGCGGCTGCAGGTCATGTAACCACTGAAACAGCCAAGCGACCATTAGGTTGGTATAGGCATTGTCAGTTAATCCTTTGGCTTTGGCATGCGGGTAATTTTCATGAAATTCATCCGGTCCCATCACGCCTTTAATGTGGTAACGCTTGGTGGCTGGATCAAATTCCGCTTTACTCAGCCAAAACTTGCCGATTTCTGCCACCATTTTGCTTCCGCTGGTTTGCATGAAAACTTGATCATGATTGAAGTGGTTATAAAGCCAGACATCATAAGCAATGGCTAAGCTGACATGGCGTTGACGCGCCGATTCATCTGGATCAAATTGATCGGTCAAGGGATTCAAATGCAGCTTTTGGGCTTGTTCACTGCCATCCAAGCCAGATTGCCAAGGATACATGGCCCCGTCATACCCCAGTGCTTGTGCGGCTTGTTGGGCTTGTGGCAAACGCTTGGCGCGATAAGTTAACATCGCTTTGGCCAAAGCTGGCGCATGCGCGGCTAAATAAGGCATCATGAATATTTCATCCCAAAAAATATGCCCGCGATAGGCTTCGCCATGCAAACCACGCGCGCCAATCGACGCATCCAACTCCCCAGTGGCCAATGCCGCACCAGCCACATACAGGTGGAAAATATTCACGCGCAACAGTTTTTGGCTGGTCACATCTGGGGCAACTTGTACATCGCCTTTGGCCAAAACGTGTTGCAAAAACTGCTCGGTATGCTTTGCCGCGTCATTGAAACTGCCGTCGCGTCCATGTTGCCAAGCAGTGGTACTGAGTGCTGTTGGGGTTTCGCGGCTGGTATAAACGCCCACAGTTTTTTCAGCCACCACGCTTTGACCAGGCGCTGCAGGCAAGTCCACTTGTTGTAACAAGATCTGCCCTTTGGCTTGCGTGGTCACATCCGCAGACGCATCAAAGCGGCTAGTCAAGGCAAAATCGATGCCACTATGTTTGGTCCGACCAGTCAACATGGCCAGGTTTTGATCGCTTTGCAACCCAGTGACGTCAAAATGTTGGCTATCAAAGGGCGCATATCTGGCCACATTTTGATTCACGACAGTACCGTCGATACCAGCAAACAAACTGATCGTCCCAGCAAAATTCAATGGCGTGAGCCGATAGCGGATCGCAAATTGATGATAGTGCGTCATATCAGCGACTTTGGTGGTTTGTACCATCAATTGGTGACCAGTAGCTAAAGACACCAACATGGTGGTGTGCAGTTGGCCGGTTTTAAGGTCTAAACTGCGATAAATATCGGTAATGTCAGATTTCTTGATCGCGAAGCGTTGCCCGTGGTCAATGGCAAAACTCAAATACTGAGCGTTTGGTAAGTTGACCAAGTCTTCATTGACGATCGCTTGATCATCGATCTGAGTCGTATTTTGGTTGTAGACGCCGGCAACATAAAGGCCTGGATAGTTATCGTCATCGGCGTTGGCTTCCACATAAGCACCACGTAAGCCTAAAAAGCCGTTGCCGATCGTCAACATCGCTTCTTGCCCGAAATTACGCGCGCCGCTGTATTGACCGTAATAATCCAAGTGCCAACTGGCCAAATCACGTTTGGCTTCAAGGGCCTGTTTTAACCCCAAGCGACGCACAGCAGGCGCAGCGACTACGGGCTTGTTGAACATGTTCATCAAAGCCAAGCCAATATCGATGCGCTGGTGATTCAAGCCCACGACGGTATCAGAAAAAGAATAACTCAGCGGATTTTCAATGATCACTGCGTCAAAATCGATACCGACTAACGCCACGCGGATCTTCTCCAAGTTCTTGCCGATGCTCAGCTTTGGATCATAGGTGATCCGCATTTGACTCGGCGCACTAGGGTCAGCCAAATTCGTAATCGCAATGGCTTGATCAGTGACTTTTAAGGTGACAGTGTTCATAAACAGACTCCTTTCAGAAAATCATCGTCAAGATTATGTTAACTCGGATTTTTGAAACAAGCAAATTAAGCCTTTATTATCAACAATTTAATATGTCCATTGTCATATGGAAAAATATTATTATGACAACTTGAAAAGGTCAGTGCCTGATCGATTGGAAAACTTCGCCGGATTTTTTCATTGACCAGTTGTGTGATCACAGTGCAAGCCGGTTGCATATCAAGGCACAAAAAAACACGCCAGTCACTGGCGCGTCCTCATTTGACCAATTTTTGATTGCGGTGCTTGCGGCTCAGGTACAACCCGCCGATCCAAATCACTGCCAACCCTTCGGCGATCGCAGTTTCGCGGCTAAATAACATGACCACCACGACCATCGCCAAAAACGCTAACACATAATAGTCCCCAAATGGATGCAACGGGGCTTTGAATTGCCCACCTTTGGGATGGGCTTTGCGGAATTTCAAATGGGCCAACACGATCATCACCCAAACAAACAAGAAACTGATGGTGGCCACACTAGTCACCAACGTAAATACTGAAGCCGGCAAGAAAATGTTTAAGATCACCGCGATGCCGATCACCGCTGCACTAGTAGCCAAAGCCCGCGCTGGCACTTGCCGGCGTGACAGCTTCGACAAGCGGTGCATGCGCGGTGATTTGCTTTCTAAGGTTAAGGAAAACAGCATCCGTCCAGTGGAATATAAACCGGAATTACATGCTGAGGCTGCGGCAGTCAACACCACGAAGTTGACGATATCTGCCGCAGCATTGATGCCGATATTGGAAAATACCGTCACAAACGGACTGTTATTGGCAGATACCGTGTTCCATGGATAAATGGCCATGATCACCAACAAAGCCCCGATATAAAACAAGATCACGCGAATCGGCAATTTGTTGATGGCATCTGGGATGGTTTTTTGCGGATCGGCAGTTTCGCTGGCCGTCAATCCCACCAGCTCGATCCCAGTAAAGGAAAACACCACCATTTGAAACGCCATGAAAAATCCCTTGGCGCCTTTCGGGAAAAAGCCGCCATAATTGACCAAGTTGCCTAAACTAGCATGACCGCTGGGCGTTTTGTAGTTGGTCACGATCAACACGATGCCAATGGCGATCAAGGCAATGATGGCCACGACTTTGATCAAGGCGAACCAAAACTCAGCTTCGCCAAACAACCCAACGGAAATCAAGTTGACCAACAACAAAATCACTAGGGTCAACAATCCTGGTACCCATTGCGCCACATTTGGCAACCAAAAGCGGATGTAAGTCCCTACGGCTGTGACTTCTGCCATCGCCAATGCTGCCCAGCAGATCCAATAGGTCCAACCGGTCACAAAGCCCCAAGAATCGCCTAAGTATTTTTTGATAAAGTCGATGAATGAATGTTGCGACAAGTCAGACATCAACAATTCGCCAAGCGCACGCATCAACATAAAACACATGCCCCCGGCTAATAAATAGGCCAATAAAATCGATGGCCCAGCTAAGTGGATCGATTGCCCGGCGCCTAAAAATAAGCCGGTACCGATCGTGCCGCCAATGGCCATCAACTGAATATGGCGGCTTTTCAAATTACGTGCTAACTCTTGATTTTCAGACTGTTGCATGCTTCCCCTCCAGACATAACAAGAATTATACACGCCTGTTCACAAATTACAAACAGATATTGTGATCACGACACCATGATCACGCGTTTGGGATCCATTTTTTGGCGCAAGAATTTGGCCACTTCCGCAGCTGGCCGGTTGAATTTCAAGCGTACCACCGCCACACTGCCGACCATCGCCGCCAGTAGACACCCATCATCTAACGGTTGTAGCTGGATCGCCGTCAGCACCCGATATTGGCGCACCGACCCTAACCCGTTGATCACCGAATCTTCAGTTAACCCGCGCTGCCATAATGCAAACACCAAAAACATCGCCGCGATGAAGCCACCTGAAATCAACCCATCAAAATTGTTGGCAGTAAAATATGTGACTGCCGCAACCATGGCGGCGGCCACTAAATATAACCCACGCCAAAACCAGCGCGGCTTGGCTGGGATGCGGATCTTGGTGCGAAACCAAATGGTGACCCCTAAGGCAATGATGACAATGATGATGTAGCCGATGCTCCACAAACTCATGTTGATCCTCCATTAACTGCTTTACCGTTATTATCAACGTCGCACACCAAAAAAGCTAGCAGTCACGACGATTTGTCGCAACCCTAGCTTGATGGGTCAAACCAACTGCATCACGTCTCTGGCAATCATCAATTCTTCGTTGGTCGGGATCATGAACACTGGGATCGTAGAGTCTGGCGTCGACAAACACGTTTCGCCTTGTGGATCCAAGTTGGCTTGAGCATCTAACTTCACGCCAAAAATTGACAGGCCTGAAATCACCGCTTCGCGCACGTCAGGGTCATGTTCGCCGATACCCGCAGTAAAAATCAACCCGTCGGCATGACCTAATTCAGCCAAATACCCAGCAACATATTTGATCACGCGGTTATTAAAGACATCTAAAGCTAAGCGTGCTTTAGCATCAGTTGGCGCCGAGGCTTGCAATTCGCGCATATCCGGCGACAATTCGGACAATGCCAACAGTCCAGATTCACGGTTTAAAATATCGATCATTTTTTGTGGATCGCGCAGGTGCATTTTTTGCATCAAAAACAACACCAACGATGGGTCAATATCGCCACTGCGCGTACTCATCGCTAACCCAGCAACTGGTGTAAAGCCCATTGAAGTGTCAAACGACTGCCCGTTTTTAATGGCGGTGACTGAAGCACCAGAGCCTAAATGCATCGACACCAAATTCAACTGCGCTAAAGGCCGCTTTAATAACGCCGCCGCGCGACTGGCGACATAGCGATGGCTGGTGCCATGCGCCCCATATTTGCGCGCGCCGAATTGGTCATAATATTCTTGTTTAATGGCATAGCGATAATTCACTGGTGGCATCGTGGCATGAAACGCCGTGTCAAATACGCCCACTTGAGGCACTTTAGGCAAACGCTGCGCAAAAGCGCGCACGGCTGCAGCTTCTGGTGGGTTATGCAACGGTGCATATTCGGCTAACGCATCCACTTGGGCCAAGGCGCGATGATCTAAGATCGCTGATTGTGAAAAGACTTCGCCACCAGCCACGATCCGATGGCCGACGCCTTTAAGCTCGTTAAGGTCATAGATCACCCCAGATTCTTTCAGCGCATTCATCACTGCCGCCACCGCCGCAGCGATCGTCGGAATATCTTGATCACGCTTGATCACCACTTGCCCGTTGACGCTCATGGTGATGCTTGATTCCCGCATGCCCATGCGATCGATCAGCCCTTTGGCCAACACGATTTCTTCAGGCATTGAAAACAGTTGCCACTTCAGCGTGGAACTACCGGCATTGATTGCAAGAATTTTTGCCATATGCCCTCCTACGCCAAGTTCGCCTTCGCCCATGCTTGGACGTTGGCGATAAATTCAGCGAAGGCTTTGCGGTCATCAAACGCTGGGAAAGTCCCTAACAGCACTTGTTTGGCTTGTTTGGTGTGATCGCCTGGTTTTTGCAACACTAATAGCGACTTTTGCGCCGCCGGATCGGCAAACAAGCTTTCTGGCAAGTTCAACAGGCCTTGAAAATGCGCCGCCTTGGTCATCCAAGCCGTCAAACCTGCCGCTTCTTTGGATTTAAAGACATTTGCTGGCACATAAAACAGCCCAAAACTGCCTGGCTTGAGCATTTTTAAGCTTTGTTCGATCAACAAATGATGCGCATAAGAATGCCCAGATTTGGCCGCAGTTTCAAAGGTTTTGGCGCGTTCATCAAGCGGATAATACCCCACTGGCAGATCCGCCACCACCAAATCAGCATCAGTGACTGGCAAGTCAGCTAAGGCATCTTGGTGGAACAGTTGCACATCCAAATGTTGCAATCCAGCACTCATATCAGCAAACGCCAACAAAGTGTCATCATTATCGATACCAACGCCTTTGACGTTCACTTCACTGGCAGCATGCAGCTGATTCATCACGGCATACAGCAAGTTGCCACTGCCCACAGAAGGATCGGCGACAGTCATGGTTTCTGGCATATTGGCGTGGAAGGTCGTCGCCACAAAAGTTGCCAAGCTAGCCATGGCATCAGGCGTCACTTGCTTATTGGGCTCGATGCCATCGGTTTGGACGGCTTTGACTAGCACCAATTGCAAGGCTTGGCGCAATTCTTCAGCAGAATAGTCACTGAGGTCGATAGTTTGATATTGTGCCGTCAGCTTGTCAACCGTCGCTTGGTTGGGCAAGCCATCTTCTTGATGGACCGTGTGGGCCATTAAGTTTTCACCGGATTCAATGGCCGCATCCAAATAAGTGCTCCGCAATTGGCTGTGCAATAAGGCGGTGGTATCGTCTAACACGTCATAAAGCTGTTTTAATTGTTCGTTTGCCACTTGAGACCCTCCATTTCATTTCTTCTCAATTCTACTCAAGCGGCGCACGAGTTTCAACACAACAGAAATCAAGCCGCGCATCATGGGTCTGATCGTTGCTGCGACCACGCGTCAAAACGGGCATTGAACGTGGCTTTTTCATGACTTAACGTCCGCTGATAATCAGCACGCCATTGCGCAATTTGCTGCATCGCCCGGATCGAAAATAACGTCACCACCAATAAAATCAGCATTGCCGACAATAATGCACTACCGCGTTTTTTCATCACTGACGATCACTCCTTCATAAACGCGGCCACTTTTCATGGTCAAGCTGTAAGCTGCCGCTGAGTCCACCAAACGCCATTGGCAACTGTCGACGTCAGTTAAAATCGGCTCAAAACCGCCGTGATCGGTGGTGGAAAAAATCATCAACTCCCCACTTTTGCCAGAATATTTTTGCACCGTTTTGTTGCTGGCACCTTTTTGAATCACCAAGCGCGCGTCATCGAGTGCTAAAGTATCGCCAGTGCTCACTTGT
Organism: Lacticaseibacillus salsurae; assembly: GCF_045862175.1. Lineage (NCBI taxonomy): Bacteria > Bacillati > Bacillota > Bacilli > Lactobacillales > Lactobacillaceae > Lacticaseibacillus > Lacticaseibacillus salsurae. The sequence goes on from NZ_BAAFZI010000010.1 coordinate 33,117, forward strand.
TTTTGCACCGCTTGGGCAAACGCGTTAACGGCTAACACTTCTGAATCTCGCCAGCGAAACTGGCCCAAACTGCGCACCACTGGTTGCCACATCATGAACATCCCCACCAACAACCCTAACGCCACTAAGGTTTCAATCAGCGTCACGCCTGAGCGTTTGGGTGAAGTGGGCTGTCGGATCGGCCACTTTGACGCCATTGTCACTCACCTCCACGAGCCATTCATCCCCAGCCATCATCACATGTTCTTGCCCAGTGACTAATGCCACATTGGCCACTTGATACGCTAAAACTTGCAAGCGCAACGGCGTCAGTTGCGTGCGCGAATAAGTTGCAATCCCGCTCAGCCAAGCGATGACCAGCGCAAACACACTGATCGCCGCCAAATGTTCAGCGATCAGCAACCCACTTATTCGTCGTGTCGTAATAACACCCCCGTTCCCAGTTGCCAAGCAAACGTGACGTGTTGGCCATTGGCGCGATAAAAGCCGATCGTTTGCGGGCTGGTGAAATTGCCGCCAGTCCAGTTCAATTGCCAATACAAATCGTAATCGACTCTGACCCATGGCGGCCTGCGTAAATGCACCCCTGCGCCTTGGTGGATCTGTTGAAAAACAAATTCCTGCCGATCGTAATGCCACTTCACATTCACAGTTTCGCCATCGGTCAACGCCACTTGCCGCAAATGGGCCCAATCGCGCTGAAAATCGGCAAAAAATTGATTTTCAACTTGGCGTTGCCACCATTGATGGCCAAAATATACCGTGGTCATCAAAGCCGCAACGCTGATCGCCAAGGCCACCAACAATTCGATCAAAGTAAACCCAGCCTTTTTCATTCGACGGTGAACTCAGGTGGCTTGGCACCAGGCGTATAAGTCATTGCTTTGGCGCGATCGGCTTGTTCGGCGGTAATGATCCCTGCCGACTGCAACGACGCAATGGTAGAAAAGTTTGAATCTTTACGGTCGACTTGCTCATACGCCACAGCGATTTGCATATTCATCGCGGCGGCCACTGAGCGGAGATTTTCTTCATTGGCTTTTTGTAATTGGGCGCGAATGGTGACCACTAACGTTAACGTCAACACGATAATGATCCCCAAGGCGGCTAACACTTCAATTAAGGTAAAGCCTTTTTTGCGTTTTGCTTTCATTTGTGAACTCCTAATATTGATTGACACTGTTATATAACGGCCCTAGCATCCCCATATACACCAAGACGATCTGTGCGCCGATCACCAAAAACAATACCGGTTGTACCAACGCCATCACTTGTTCAAAGCGCTGATTCAACCGCGCAAACAAAGCTTGGGCAAATAACGCCACCCCACGCGCCACTAATGGTTGCGCTTGTCCTAAACCGACTAATTCGGCGATCGGCGGATAGATCAAGCGTTGCTGTAGTGCTTGTTGCGGTGAAGCGCCAGCGGCTAATTGCGCCACCACCGCTTGACCGGTGGCAGCTAGCACACTATCGGATAAGCCAGCTAGCAATTCACAATACGCACTTAACGCCAATCCTGCCGTTAAAAAGTGGCTCGCACCAACTGCGAATTGATAACGATAATAGTCATTGACCAACCCACGCACCACTGGGATCAGTTGGCTCACCTGATAGCGCGTCGTCGCTGGCAGGCGCTTAACGACCCACCAGATGGTAAAACCTGCGATCACGCTACCAACTACCGCCGCCATTGGCACCCAGTTATTGGCAGTGGTTTGCATTTGCAAACTGGGCAACACGCCTAGCCACAATACCAACTGCAAACTCACCAATAAACCCATCAAGACGCTGGGATACACCATTAATTGTTTCAACTTGCGGCGGTTGGTCACTTGCAAGTGCAAATATTCGCCAGCATGCGCCAAACTTTCTGCCAATTGGCCGTGTTGTTGCGCCAAGGTCACTTGCTGGACGATCAACGGATGAAAATGCGCTTGATCCAAGCTGATCGCCAATTCAACGCCACTGGATAATTGTTGTTGTAGCGCTTGCCAGTGATTTTTGTATTTGGGCATGGCCGCACTTAAATAAACCAACGCTTGATTCAAACTGAAGCCGGCATTTAACAATTCCGCCACCAGCTGACAAAAGCGCAGTTGATCAGCCAAGTTGACTTTTTTCATCGATCACCCCTTCTTTCCAGCGCACCAACTCAACTTGCGCATGCTTGGTGGGGACAAACACCAATTGCACCGACGCGCTGGCGACGATCGCCGCATCCACTAACGCCTCAGCCACGCCTAAGCTTTTCAACCGCAATGGCACCAATTCGGCACTGCGCGCATGCACGGTGGTCAACACGATATGCCCAGAGATCGCCGCTTCACACGCGACTTCAGCAGTTTCGCGATCACGGATCTCGCCGATGATCAAAATATCCGGTCGATGGCGCAAAGCGGCTTTTAACAAGGTGGCATAAGTCATGTCGGCTTGCGGATTGACTTGCAACTGCAAAAACTCAGGATGCAAGATCTCGACTGGATCTTCAATGGTCATCACCATTTTGTCCACCGCAAGGGTTTGCGCCAGTTGGTACAACAAGGTGGTTTTGCCGCTACCCGTGGCGCCGCTTAACGCCAGCATGCCGCGCGCTGACAAACTATTCGCCAAACTGGCAACAGTGCGCTGGCCAGTGGCATCAAGGCTAGGGATCCCATAGATCAACCGCGCCACCAACGTTTCGTGTTGCGCGACATCACCCACTGTGCTTAAACGCAACAGCACCGGGGGATAGCGAATGGTCACCGCGCCTAATTGCACCCGCCGATGCTCAGCCACATTCATGTTGGCTTGATATTTCAAATAATTGATCCAGCGTTGGGCCGTTTCATTGGGTAGCACTGCTTGCAACACGAAACCTTGAGCCAAGCGGAAAAATAAGTGGTAGCCATCTGCTTGTGGCAACAAATACACATCGCTGGCCGCGGCATCGACGGCTTGTTGGAGCCAATCAAATAAGTCTTGCATCGTCATTCCCCCTCACTTAATAGATTTGCAAAAAACGGCCAAAACTTTTATTACATTTTGACGGCTTAAATGACCTATACCAATTTTCTTAAATTTGCCATACCAATAAAATTTATATTTGACATTAAGCCGTCTGCTAGGTATAGTTAGCCTCGTACTCTGGAAAACCGATTTCAGACAATCATCTAGTCCAATTCTAGAAAAATCAAAATGTGAGGTCCTTGACTATGTGCGGAATTGTTGGTGTGATCGGTCGCGATGATGCGACGCAAGTGTTGTTAAACGGTTTGGAAAAGCTTGAATATCGCGGCTATGATTCTGCTGGCGTTTACGTCAACGACCAAAACGGCCATGACTATTTGGTCAAACGTGTCGGCCGGATCAAAAATCTTGAAGCCGCATTGACCCCTGATATCCAAGGTAGCATCGGCATCGGCCATACCCGCTGGGCGACTAATGGCGCGCCAACTGAAGCCAATGCCCATCCGCATGTCTCTAACGATGGCCGCTTTTATTTGGTCCATAACGGGGTGGTGACCAACGCCCAAAGCTTGCGTCAAGAATATTTAACTGATGTCGAATTGCATTCCAGCACTGATACTGAAGTGGTGGTGCAACTGATCGCATTATTTGCCCAACAAGACGGCTTAGATGCCAAAGCCGCGCTGCGCAAAACTTTGAAGTTAGTCGACGGCTCGTATGCCTTTTCCTTAGTGGATCGCACCCAACCAGAGGCGTTATATGTCGCCAAAAACAAAAGCCCACTGTTGATCGGCAAAGGCGACGGCTTCAACGTCGTGGCGTCTGATGCCTTGGCGATGCTTGATGTCACCAACCAATTCATCGAAGTCAAAGATGAAGAGATCGTGACCTTGACCAAAACCAGCATCACCATCGAAAACTTAAATGGCGACGTGATCCACCGCGACGCTTTTGAAGTCAAAATGGACGCTGCCGACTTGGGCAAAGGCACTTATCCTTTCTACATGCTCAAAGAAATCGATGAACAACCAGTCGTCATGCACCGCTTAGCCGAAAAATACTTGGATGAATCTGGGCATGTGGTGTTGCCACAAGCTTTGTTAGACGCGTTGACCCAAGCAGACCGCTTGTATATCGTCGCCGCTGGCACTAGCTATCATGCCGGCTTAGTGGGCAAGCCGTTATTTGAACAACTCGCTGGTATCCCTACTGAAGTCGTGTTAGGCAGTGAATTTGGCTACCATATGCCAATGTTGTCCAAGCACCCGATGTTTATTTTCTTAAGCCAAAGTGGCGAAACCGCCGATTCTCGACAAGTGTTGGTCAAAACCAAAGCGTTAGGCTACCCGGCTTTGACCATCACCAACGTCGGCACTTCCACCTTGGCGCGCGAAGCTGACTTTGCGTTGGAATTGTATGCCGGCCCTGAAATCGCCGTGGCGTCAACTAAAGCTTATACGGCTCAAATCGCCGTTGAAGCCTTAGTCGCCAAAGCCTTAGGCACGGCGTTGAACCACCCTGCCGCGGAAGAATTTGACGTCGCCCATCAGTTGGCGTTAGCGGCTGCTGGCCAACAAGCGTTGATCGATCAAAAAGATCAGTTACATGAACTGGCCACCACCATGTTTGCCACGACCCGTAATGCCTTTTTCATTGGGCGAGGCACCGATTATTTTGTCAGCTTGGAAGCGGCTTTGAAGCTTAAAGAAATTTCTTATGTCCAAGCGGAAGGCTTTGCGGCTGGCGAGCTCAAACACGGCACCATCGCTTTGATCGAAAAAGACACGCCAGTAGTGGCGTTCATCACTGATCCGATCACTGCTGAACACACCCGCGCCAATGGGCAAGAAGTTCAAGCGCGCGGCGGGAAAGTCTTGCATATCGCAGCGCATGACTTAGCCCAAGCTGACGACGAATTGGTGATCGGCGATATCGATCCGCTATTGTCGCCATTAGTCACCATCGTTGCCGGGCAACTGCTGGCTTATTACACCAGCTATGATCGCGGCTATGATGTGGATAAGCCACGCAATCTGGCAAAATCTGTCACCGTTGAATAACCAACTTGACCACCAAGGACTGTTCTTGGTGGTTTTTTCATGTAGTCAAGCGCCGGATTGTGGTAAGCTGGGGGCATTGATTTTGAAAGGATGAACCCATTGAAAACTCTTCGTCGCTATTCATGGCTATTATTGGCTTTAGTGGTGATCGCCACCTTATTTGTCAGCTCTAGCATGACCTATAAACAACAAACTGCCGTACCACTCCTTGAGCGTGTATTAGCCAACCAACCATTTAAAGCCCAACTGTCGGCGATCCACTTCACTTACGCCGGCGATCCAGTCAGCGTCAAAGCCAGTGGTTATTTTGCTTTTGTGGAATTTTTCATGCGCAAAGCCGCTCATGTCACCACTTATTTTTTGATCGGGTTATTTGCCAGCTTAGGCTTGCGCGAATTCGTCAAACCGACTTGGTTACGCACGATTTTGACGATTTTAAGTGCGGCGGGATTGGCAGCCTTTGATGAATTTCACCAAATGTTGACGGGTGGCCGCCAGCCGACGTTTGACGATGTGTTGCTCGATACCATTGCGGCAACCGTCGCCGTGGTGATCGTGTTGCTGGTTTCTGCCGGTACTAGGCGAAAACACGTTGTGAGACGCTGAGTTTTTTGGTACAATATTAACGTTTATGAGTTCCGAAACTTTAAGAAAAGAGGGTTAATAATTATGTCAGGACATTCCAAATGGCATAACATTCAGGGTCGTAAGAACGCCCAAGATGCTAAGCGCGGAAAAATTTTCCAAAAGATCTCCCGTGAACTTTTCATGGCAGCTAAGCAAGGTGGTTCCGACCCCAACAACAACCCGGCGCTTCGCTTAGTTATGGACAAAGCCCGTGCGGCTAACATGCCTAAAGACAACGTTAAGCGTGCCTTAGATAAAGCGGATGGCGGCGACGCGACCCGTTATGATGAAGTCACTTACGAAGGCTACGGCCCAGCCGGTATCGGTGTATTGGTCCACGCCTTGACTGATAACAAAAACCGGACTTCTAGCTCTGTGCGCGTGGCGATCACTCGTCACGGCGGCACCATGGCTGGCGCTGGTGCGGTTTCGTTCATGTTCGACCGCAAAGGGATGTTCGTGATCGATCGTGAAGACCTCGATATGGACGAAGATCAAATGTTTGAAGCCGTTTTGGATGCTGGCGCAGAAGATCTGAAAACCACTGAAGATGAATTCACTGTTTACACGGATCCCAAAGACTTCACCGCAGTGCGTGATGCCCTTGAAAAACAAGGCTTCAAGTTCACCACTTCTGAATTGACCATGGTGCCCCAAAACACTGTGCCGATCCCAGAAGACAAGCTGGAAACTTTCCAAAACATGATCGATGCTTTGGAAGATGATGATGACGTACAAAACGTCTACACCAGCGCAGAATGGCCAGACGAAGACGAAGCCTAATGCAAAAAAGCCGACCTACTTATGAGCAGGTCGGTTTTTTATTGCCCAGATAGCCAAAAACCGCCTTCCCGAATCTCGGAAAGGCGGTTTTTGCTGACGCTGAAACTAGTTGCCCATCACTTGTTTGACCACTTTAACGATGCTGTCAACATATTCATCAACAAGCGGTTGCGTCTTAGCTTCTGCCATGACCCGCAACAAGGCTTCAGTCCCTGAAGGGCGAACCAACACGCGCCCGTCGCCAGCCATTTTGGCTTCGACTTCATCAATGGCAGCTTGGATCTCAGGGTATTGTTTCCAGTTGTTTTTATCCGAAACTGGCACATTGACCAACTTTTGGGGATAAGTCGTTACTGGTGCAGCCAATTCAGATAAAGGCTTGCCAGTTTGAGTCATCACATGCAATAACTGGATCCCAGTGAGCATGCCGTCGCCGGTGTTATGGTAATCTGACAAGATCACATGGCCAGATTGTTCCCCACCGATATTGTAGCCATGCGCGCGCATTTCTTCAGACACATGCCGATCGCCAACCGCAGTTTGCACCGACTTCATCCCATTGGCAGCCAATGCCTTATACATCCCTAAGTTTGACATGACCGTGGTCACCACTGTATCTTGCTTCAAGCGACCTTGAGACTTCATGTAGTTGCCTAAAATAAACATGATCTTGTCGCCATCAACGATTTGACCATTTTCATCTACGGCGATGCAGCGATCGCCGTCGCCATCAAAAGCTAACCCGACTTGGGCGCCAGATTCGACGACGAATTTCGCCAATGCTTCTGGATGCGTGGAGCCGACGCCTTTGTTGATGTTGATGCCATCAGGCTTAGTGGCCATGGTTTCAAATTCTGTATCCAAATCAGCAAATAAGCGCGATACCAAACCGCTAGTAGCCCCATTGGCGGCATCTAAGCACACATGAATGCCTGCCAGATCATCCGATAAGGTTTGTTCCAAAAATTGGGTGTACTTCAATGCCCCTTCAGGATATTCAGTCACTGAGCCTAAACCTTCTGCAGATGGGCGTGGCAAGGTGTCTTTTGGCGCATCCAACAAGGCTTCGATTTCATCTTCTGTGTCGTCAGACAACTTAAAGCCGTCTGGGCCAAAGAATTTGATCCCGTTATCTTGCGCTGGGTTATGTGAAGCGGAGATCTGGATCCCAGCTGCGGCACTTTGCACGCGAATCAAGTAAGCCACTGCCGGCGTGGTGATCACCCCTAAGTTCAACACTTCAATGCCGACGGATAATAATCCGGCAGTCAAGGCACTGGCTAACATTTCACCACTGGCCCGGGTGTCGCGCGCAACTAGCACTTTCGGCGTTTTGTCTTGGTTATGTTGGGTCAGGACATACCCGCCACAACGGCCTAAACGAAATGCCATTTCTGGGGTCAACTCAGAGTTGGCCACACCACGCACACCATCGGTACCAAAATACTTCGTCATTTTAATTCTTCCTCATTTCCTATTAGTCATTTGCGCTACTGCTGTCACGAGACGCATCACTGGAACTACTGCTACTGGCGCTGCTGTTGCTACTGGATTTGGCGCTGGAAGAGCTCGCTTGGGAACTCGAGTTTTTGCTGGTGATGTCGCTGACTTCATATTGCACTTTAATGCTTTGCGGTGAAAAGTCAGTGAGCTTCGGGAACAAATTGGCCAGCGTCAAGGTTTTGGTTTGGTTGCTGGCAATGCCACTGATATTGACCGGCACATTCAGCGAATCGATCCCTTTAAGCACCGAGCTGGCGCCATAGATCGTCACGTGATCAGTCGTTGACGTCACCGTCACAGCTTTGCCGTCAGGGGCGCTGCCAGTGGGTTTCAACGTCAGCGGCACGGATTTAGATGGGATCGAGATTGGCAAGGTCACATGCACGGTTTCTGGTGATACCACCACATTAACCGTATTGCCGTCTTCATCAAGTGCTTGCAAGATCACTTCTTGGCTGACTGAAGCTTTGGTGTTGCGCTTCATCACCACATTGGCAACCACTTGATACACGCGATTGATCTCGCCTTTGGCCCCAGTGATCTCAGCCGTGTCTGCAGACAAGCGTTCTTCGCCAACGGTATAGCCTGGCGCCAGCGAATCTTTGTTGTAATGCACTTGGATCGGCATCCGGCGGGTTTTACGGTCTTGGATCTTAACAGTGATCATCGCCGGTTTGATCTTATAAGTGAGGTCTTTGTTCAACCCGCTTTCTGTCAAGCGCACTTGATGGGTCCCAACGCCAAGGTTTTGCAAGTTGGCAATGATCCGGAAGTTTTGCGTGTTGGCCGTCACTGTCACTAACGACGCCGCACCTTCAATGGTCACTTTAACTTTTTGCGGATAGCCGGTAATGAAATATTTATCGCTGTCAGCATTAAGTTGCAACGGCACTGACACTGTACGCTTCGCCGTGGCAGTGATCGAATTGCCAGTGGCGGCGTCTTGGCGGGTGTTGTTGATATTTTGTACATTGACATAAGCGAATAAGCCCACTGCCAGCAAGAATGCCAACAGCCGATAAGCCCACTTGCTTTCCCAAAAATCATTCAATCGTTTCATCGCTTTGCCCCCGACTTTCCAAACTTAGAGGCAAACCAAGCCATGATCGGACTTTGCGCTTGGTCATCATCATCAGGCACTAATTGCGCCGTTAACAACTTCAAATAATCTTCGCGCGTTAAGTCGCGGATCAAATGGTTGTTATGGGTGACTGTGACGCCACCGGTTTCTTCAGAGATCACCACGGTCAGCGCATCGGTCACTTCGCTGATCCCCACAGCCGCGCGGTGTCTGGTGCCAAGTTCTTTGGGAATGGCACTGGATTCTGACAGCGGCAAGTAGGCGGCCGCCACTGCCACGCGATTATCACGAATGATCACTGCGCCATCATGCAACGGCGTGTTCGGAATGAAAATATTGATCAACAACTCGCCGGAAATATCTGCGTCGATTGGGATCCCGGTTTCGATGTAATCTTCCAAGCCGGTATTTTGTTGAATGGTGATCAACGCCCCGATGCGGCGCTTGCTCATGTATTGGATCGCTTTGTCTAATTGCGATACCATGCGCTGTTCTTCAACGTGTTGATTGGATCTGGTCCATGGCAACACCGAACCGCGCCCTAAGTGTTCCAACCCGCGGCGGATCTCTGGTTGGAAAATGATCACCAACGCCGGTACTGACCAGGTGATGATCATATCCGTGATATAGCCCACGGTTTTAAGTTGTAAGTACCACGACACGATTTTAATGATCGCGATCACGAAGACGCCTTTAAGCAGCTGTACGGCTTTGGTCCCGCGGATCAGCATGATCAAGCGGTACAAGACATACCACACCACCAAAATATCGATGGCATTGGCGACGGTCGACCACGTCCATAAATGCGTCAGGATTGACTGCATACCACGCCCTCCTATTATTCGATTTTGTCGTTTCATGACAAAATTGATTTTACGCACTATTATACCACGAATCCACTTGGCAACCTTGAACGACCTGTCTGTATTGAAACAAAAAAACTTCTGTATCATTACCTGTTTATTGAAAACGTGGCCATTTTCAACACATTCCGTGATAATTCTCACAAAGACGGGATGACATCGGCCTTTTGCCGCTCATGAATGCCGCTTTGAATACACCCACGATTCCCTGTTTCGCGCCGTTTTCACGGTGTTTACAAAGTGCAAAACAGAGGTTACGATAGCTTCAGAAATGCAAAGAGGAGCTGTGGAAATGTCAAACAATGTTACGCAAATGAATCCCCAAGCACAAGTTGAATCCGCTGTGAACGAACTGGTTGAAAATGCCCAAGTCGCGTTTAAAGCTTATCAAAACTTCACCCAAGAACAAGTCGATGCCGTGTGTGAGGCGATGGTGTCGGCTGCATTAGCCCATGCCAAAGACTTAGCCTTCTTGGCTTGGAAAGAAACCGGCCGTGGCAATGCTGAAGACAAAGCGATCAAAAATATTTACGCTTCCCAATATATTTGGGACAGCATGAAAAATCAAAAAACAGTTGGCCTGATCGCCGAAAACAAACTCGACCATATTAAAAAATATGCCGAACCGCTTGGCGTGATCGCCGGCGTTACGCCAGTTACCAACCCGACTTCCACGGTGATCTTTAAAGCCTTGATGGCCATGAAGACCCGCAATGCGATCATTTTTGGCTTACATCCCCAAGCCCAACAATGCGGTGCCGCCACTTGCAAGATCTTGGCAGAAGCTGCAGTGCGTGCTGGCGCGCCAGCGAACTTGATCCAATACATCCACCAACCAAGCATTGAAGCTTCTAGCGCCTTGATGAATCACCAAGGCGTGGCGTTGGTCTTAGCCACTGGCGGCCCAGGCATGGTCAAAGCCGCTTATTCCACTGGCAAGCCTGCTTTAGGTGTCGGCCCTGGTAATGCGCCAGCATATATCGAAGCTAGTGCTGACGTTGAAGCAACTGTCAACGACATTACCTTATCCAAGTCGTTTGATAACTCCATGATCTGCGCGTCAGAAAACTCGATCGTGGTTGATCGCGCCATTTTCCCACAGATCAAAGCCAGCTTTGAAAAACACCACGCTTACTTTGTACCAGACGACCAAGTGGCGCAACTGGCAGATACCGTCATCGACCCCACACGTCGCACTGTGCGCGGTCCGATCGCTGGCCAATCAGCAGAACATATCGCCAAACTCGCTGGGCTCACGGTTCCTAAAGGCACGAAGTTGTTGATCGCCAAACTCGACGGCATCGGGCCTAACTACTTGTTATCTGGCGAAAAGCTATGCCCAGTCTTATCCATGTATATCGCCAATGATCACCGCTCAGGCTTTGCGCTTTGCCGTGCATTGTTGGAATACGGCGGCTTAGGGCACACCGCAGCCATTCATACCACTGATAGCCAGTTGGCAGACGAATTTGGCGAACAAATGCCTGCTTGCCGTGTATTGGTCAACACCCCAGCATCGCTTGGCGGCATCGGTGGCTTGTTCAACAAACTCGCCCCTTCATTGACGTTAGGCACTGGCTCTTATGGGAAAAACTCGATTTCACATAACTTAACTGCCATGGACTTGTTGAACATCAAAACCGTTGCTGGCGCCACTCGCCATCCGAACGAATTGATCGGCGAGTTACGCGATTTGATCCACTCTCGTCAGTAACTTCCACGTCATTTGATAAAATTTTGCCGAATTTTAGCAGGCCATCATCCAGATGGTCTGTTTTTTTGCGCCATACAAAAAAGCAGTTTCATGCGTTGGGCACAAAACTGCTTTCACGTTATCCTTCAGCCAACGCCACCAAATGCTCAAATGGTGCCAGCTGAGCTTGATCGTTGGCGTATAACATTTCCGGATGCCACTGGACCCCAAAGATCCGATGGCGAGCGTCATTGGATTGCACCGCTTCGATCACCTCATCATGGGCTTGTGCGATGACTGTCAAGTCAGCGGCCACGTCTTTTAGCGCTTGGGTGTGAAGCGAATTGACCAAATGCGTGGTACCCAAGGCTTTGGCCAAATAAGTGCCTGCGGTGAGCTCAACATAATGTGACCCTTGCGTATCAGGTGTTGGCACTTGCATGTGCTTGATTACTGGCTGCTGGCGGTAGCGCAAGTCTTGCCAAAGCGTGCCGCCTAAGCCAACGTTGAGCATTTGCATCCCCCGGCACACCCCTAAGATCGGCTTGTCAGAAGCGCGCACCGCTTGGATCAGATCCAATTCAAACTCATCGCGGCGCAGCGATGTTTGCCCCATCAACGGTTGCGGCTCTTCTCCGTATAAAAACGGCGACGCGCCTTGTCCGCCAGTTAATAAGAAGCCATCGAATTGGTCGACATAGCGATTAGCGGCTTCTTTGGCCACTAGGGGCAAGATCACCGGCGTACCGCCTGCGGCATAAACTGCATCAACGTAAAACTGGGGGACATACGTGGCCGGATGATTGTGAAACACTTTTTCTGCAAAATCATATTGATTGGCAATGATGGCGATCAATGGTTTCATCTTACTTCACCTCAATATATTGATAGTTGACTGTGGAACCAAACGGAATGATGGCCAAATGCGACGTTTTCGGATTTTGCACATAGCTTAACCCCACTTGATACACTGGCGCAATGGCCACGTCGGTTTTGATCAAGCGCGTTTCGGCTTGTTGCAACGCTTGATAGCGCGCTTCAGGCTGTGCCGCCAAAGCCCCGTGGATCTTGGCCAAGTCAGCATCATAGGCTTTAGAATCATAGCGCGAGAAATTCAACTGGCCACTGGATTGGAAAATATCCAAGAAGTTGATCGGATCGTCAAAATCCGGTGCCCAAGTCCCAAAGGCGATATCATAATCGCCTGAACGCTCCAAGGCGATCCGCTGAGCTAACGGAATCGACTTTAACGTGATGTGCAACCCTGGCAAATGCGACGAAATTTGGCCTTGCAAGAATTCGCCGGCATTTTTGGCGTCTTCAGTATCTGCCGTCAACAAGGTCAAATTCAACGTTGACTTGCCAAGTTCTTGTTGGGCTTTGGCCCACTCAACTTTGGCATCAGCTGGGTCAAACGTGATCAAATTGCCAGTATCTTTGCGGTAATCGACACCGGTGTTAGGATTGGTGGATAAGTTGCTGGGGATCAGGCCATCTAAGGCTTTGGAGCCGTCTTTTAAGACATTCTTGGCGAATTTGCCTTTATCAAAACTTTCTGCGATCGCCCGGCGCAAGTGGACATTGGCGGTGGCCGAACGCTTGGCGTTGATGCTTAAATACCCGATCGTTGGCGTCGTGATTTGATGGAGCGCCTTATTGTTGGTGAAGCGACTGAGGTTTTCTGACGTCAACGCCGCATAATCGATTTTGCCGGTGTTAAACAAGTTGGCGGCAGTGCTGGAGTCTTTGACCACGCGCACAGAGACTTGATCGAGTTTCACCGTTTTTTTGTTCCAGAACTGTGAATTTTTCACATAAGTCCAGGTGTCGTCTTTGGCGCTGAAGCCTTTGACTTTAAAAGGCCCATTGGCTAAGACATACGCTGAACTGGTCCCAAATTTCTTACCAGCTTTAGTAGCAAACGCGCGGTTGACAGGCATATAAGCAGTACCGGTCAACAAATCTTTCAAATAAGTCAACGGCTCAGATAACGTCAGCTGCAACTTGTAAGTGCCTAACGCTTTGGCACCAAGGCTTGATAGCGGCTTGGCGCCGGTACGCACAGCTTGGCCATTTTGCAAAAAATCCACGCGTGCTGCTTGACTGGCGCCGACTTTAGGATCGGCCAACCGCTCAAACGCATACACGAAATCCGCGGCGGTCACGGGTTTGCCGTTGGCCCATTTGGTGTGTTTCAAGGTGTAAGTGTATACCGTTTTGTTGGCGTTAGTGGTATAAGCTTTCACCACCCCTGGCACCACTTTGTTATTGGCGTCGCGCGTGTACAAGCCTTGTTGTTCGGCGTTGATCACTTCTGCAGAAACGCTGAGCGTATACTGGGCAGGATCTAACGTGTCTGGATTGGCATTGACAGTGGACTTGAAGACTTTTTGCTTGGCGGTAGTGGTGTGTTGTCCACAAGCCGCCAGCAAGACGCCTAAACTGGCAAAAACGACAGTGACGGTGGCCCATTTCATTGGATGTGACATTTGAATCCCCCCATTGGCGTAAAAGACGCGCATTCGTTAGTGGTAAAGTGAAATGATTCAGTTGCCAGTGAACGATTATGAGAAAACGATTGGCAATCGTTCACCGTATGTTGCACATTTTAATTGTATTCAAATTATCTGTCAATCTACTTTTTACAAACATCTGTTTATAATTTCAGGTACGATTGGACGATATGGACAAAATAACTGGCCATTGGGGCGATCAGTCTGTCGTCAAAATCAAAACGGCTGGTGTGCACATAAGGCTTGTTTTTCCCACCACTCATCAGCGCATAACACCCAGGCACTTGCGCAAGCATATAAGCGAAATCTTCTGAGGCCATCACTGGGTCAAATTGGGTGCGGATCTTGTCGCCAAACACTTGCTTGGCCGCTTGTTGCGCCAGCTTCACTGGGGATTTGGCATTGATCACAGCCGCAGAGATCTGAAAATGCTCACAGCGGATATCGGCGCCATAAGCTTGGCCAACGCCTTGCGCGATTTGATCGATATGGGCGATCGTGGCATCGCGCACCGCCTCATCCAGCGTGCGAATGCTTAAAAACAGTTGCGCAGAATCTGGGATCACATTATAAGTTTCTGCGGCCCCAGCCAAAAAGCTTCCTACTGTGACGACTGCTGCATCTAAAGGCGAGGTGTTACGCGCCACCACGGATTGGAGGCTTTGGATCAACGCCGAGCCGACAACGATCGGATCCACGGTGCGCTCAGGCGCAGACGCGTGGCCGCCATGCCCTTGAATGGTGATGCGCATGCGATCAGAACTGGCCATCACTGCCCCTGGTTGCAAATAGATCGTGCCATCATCTAAATGCGGCCAGTTGTGAAATGCAAACAACATGTCACAAGGGAAGCGGTCAAATAAGCCATCGGCGATCATTTTCGCCGCGCCGTGCACCCCTTCTTCACCAGGTTGAAAAATCACATTCACGGTGCCATCAAATTCACCATATTCCGCCAGATACCGCGCTGTGGCCAGCATCGTGGCAATGTGGCCGTCATGGCCGCACGCGTGCATCAAGCCAGCCACTTGACTTTGATACGCCAGTCCCGTGGCTTCGGTGATCGGCAAGGCATCCATATCTGCGCGCAAGCCAATGGTTTTGGCAGAATGGCCGCGGCGCAATTGACCGACGACGCCATAGCCGCCGACATGCTCGCTGACAGCAAAGCCATAGTCGCGCAGTTTAGCCGCCACCAGCTTGGCAGTTTCGATCGTGGCCAAGCCCAGTTCCGGATGAGCATGTAACATGCGGCGCAATGCCACGAATTCAGGTTGCCAGGTGTCTAATACAGCAATATTTTGCGTCATAAGCCCCTCCTGTGTGCTTTGGATACGTCTGATTGTACCCCAAGCATGAGAAATTGGTTAATTTTACGTGTGAAAGTCTTCGCTGGCGAGATGAAAAAAAATCACCTCACAAGGAGATGATTTTTCAATGAGACTTATTTTTCGATCAAGGCTAAGACGCGATCGATGTTGGCCATGACTTTTTGACGACCCATGAGTTCCATGGTTTCAGCCAATTGCGGGCCATGCATGTGGAAGGTGGCAGCGATGCGCACCGGCATGAACAGCTTGCGACCTTTAACACCTAACGCCAAGCGAATTTGATAAACTTCTTGGTTGATGAAGTAAGCCGTGAACACATCTAAGTCTTCAAGCTTTTGCTTCAATAACTTGATGATCGGCAAGGCGTTGTCATCTTGAAGTTCTTTCATTTCATCCTCAGTCAATTCATCGCGATCTTCAAAGAAGATGCTCGACAAGTCGACCACTTGTTGGGTGTAACTCATTTGTGGGATGTACAAGCTGATCATTTGCCGCGCCCATTCAATGGTGTTGGCGTCAGGATCGGCAGGGATGCGGCCAGCTTCGATCAAGTTCTCCAACGCCAAAGCCGTCAGCTCTGAAGGTTGGGTCTCTTTGATGTACTTGTTGTTGACCCATTCGAGTTTCTTTTGGTCAAAACGTGCTGGTGACTTGCTTAAGCGGTGCTCATCAAATAATTTGATGAATTCCTTTTTGGTGAAGATCTCGTCTTCCCCTTTAGGCGACCAGCCTAACAAGGTGATGAAGTTGAACATGGCGTTTGGCAAGTAGCCTAATTCGCGATATTGTTCGATGAATTGCAGGACATTTTCATCACGCTTGGAAAGCTTTTTGCCAGTGGCGCCGTTGATGATCAAGGTCATGTGGCCAAAGACTGGCGCTTCCCAACCTAACGCATCGTAAACAGCCATTTGCTTTGGGGTGTTGGCGATATGGTCATCCCCACGCAAAACGTGAGTGATCTGCATCAAATGATCATCAACAACAACGGCAAAGTTATAAGTTGGCATCCCGTCGCGCTTTAAAATGACAAAGTCGCCGCCGATGGTATTGCCATCAATGGAAATATCACCTTTGACGATATCTTGCCACTCATACGTTTTATCTTCTGGAATATGGAAGCGAATGACCGGCGTCAATCCTTTGGCTTTGGCCGCGTCGATCTTGGCTTGCTTTTGTGCTTCAGTCAAACCTTCATATTCGTATACGTAATGAGGCATTTCGTGGTTGGCTTGTTGGGCTTCACGATCGGCTTGCAATTCTTCTTCAGTCTTGTAAGATTCGTAAGCCTTGCCTTCAGCCAGCAGTTGGTTGATGTATTTCATGTAGATGTCTTTGCGTTCAGACTGACGATACGGCCCAAAGTCGCCGCCTTTATCTGGACCTTCATCCCAATCAATCCCTAACCAGTGCAGGTTTTCGATTTGGCTTTTTTCACCATCAGCAATGTTACGTTTTTGATCGGTATCTTCAATACGAAGTACCATCGTGCCATTGTAATGACGTGCGAAAAGATAGTTGAACAGTGCCGTCCGGGCATTTCCGATATGAAGATGGCCGGTAGGACTTGGTGCATAGCGCACCCGAATTGGTCGATCTGCCAATGCATTACGCCTCCATTTTTCTTAAACAATGCGTTACTAGTGTACCACAGACACACATCACTTGCAGAAAAAATCCCCTCACTTCATGCTGGGTTTGGCCGACCACCATAATAACCCGCCACCACTTGCCAACAACGTGACCAAAGCCAATTGGCCGATCAAACCACGCAGCGTCAAAAAAACGATCGCCGCGCCTAACTCGATCAGCATCACCGCAATGCCTTGACGCAAATCGATCCCAGCTTCGCGCAATCGGCGAATCTGAAGCGTCGCACTCGGCACCAAGATCACGACCAAAACCAGTGCATAAACGATCATTGGCACTTGACGCAACCGATCCGCTCCGATCGCCAGCAACCCCACTGGACTCAACATGCTAGCAACACACCCACCAATATTCACGACGACTGGAGCGGCCTTTAACATTCACGACATTGGCGCCAAAAGCCCACAGTGCCTGAAGCCCTGACGCTTGATAAAAGCGATTATGCATTTCCTCACCCCTCAAGCGGATTATCTCAAGCCATCGGCAATAATGCAAGCGCTATCATCAATTGCCAAAAAAGTCGCTGCCTCAACGCGAGACAGCGACTGAAAAATTTATTTTTGACGCAATTGGCGGATCTGGATCACAGCATCGTAAATCGAAACTAATCCGATCAAAGCTTCGATCCACATCACCATCGAGCCTTTAAATCCATGAAGCAACGCTAACGCAGCCACGATCACCAAAATCACCACGTCTAAAGTTAAGCGACCTTTAGGGGTTTCAAACCAGCTGCGATAACGCCAATACACGATGGCAAATACCACCAATAAAATGATCCAAAACATTGCACTCACAGCTTTCATAAAAGACTATACATTTATGATAGCGGTTTTACTGGTGAAACACCAGCAACAATTGCACCGTGTCACCTTAATGCTTGAGCAAAGACTGCTGCTTTTGTTCACGCCGCGCTAAGATCGGCATGATACCACCGACGCCAAACAACACCGCCACAGACACAATGTTCATGATCAATTCATGCCACCACAAGCCAGACCATAATGCGCCTTCTTGTGGTAACACGCCTAAGCTGGCGCAGATAAAGGCAAACAAGAAGCCCCAAACGCCAACAGTGATCGCCAAGCCTTTGTTTTTAATGAAGACAAATGGGGAATCAAAGCGTTCCTCATGCAACCGCAAAGCGATAAAGCCTAAGAATAACCAGCAAGACTTATAAGGCGTCACGATCCCATTTAAGTTCAACAACCAGTTAAAAATCGAGTTGATAGAAGGTAGCGTTCCTGACAATAACAGTAAGAACAAGCAAAGTAGCGCCGTCAACGTGTACGCATGGATCGGCCGGCCAGTACGGTCGAGCTTACGCATCCAACTTGGCATGTAACGATCTGACGAATCCCCTGACAACACGCGACTGGAAGCATCCAACAACACGCCTAGTTGTGACAACATATAAATGAAGGAAACAAACGAGTAAATGTGTAACATCAACTTGCCTAAGCCTAAGCTTTCGCCTAAACGCTCAAACGCATAAAAGGCCCCGTTCATTTTTAAGTCGTTTGGCAAGTGATGGGCGTTGAAGAACACGCCTAACGCCAATGACCCAAATACCGTTAAAAATACGGTCAAGACGATCAACAAATACATTGCTTTAGGAAATTCGGATCTTGGATTGCGCAACTTGGTGACATAAGCCGCCCCAACCTCAGCCCCAGACACGGCGAACACCAACAACCCAGTCGTGGCAAAATAATGGGTGTCGAATTTGGGAATAAACGCAGACCAAGTGAACGGTTGCGTGGCAATGTGCACGCCTTGTTTCAAGCCGACTACCGTCATGATGACAAACAGCACTGTCATCACAAACATGGCGCCACCAGCTAACATGCCTAAAATTTCCAAAGATTTTTGGACTAAGTTTTGGAACAACAAGAACAAGCCGATCACCACAAACGTGAAGATCCCAAACATCACATTATTCATGTACTTGTCTAAGGTGTTGTTGCCTAAGATCGTCCAAGACAGCGACACGATCACGGAATTGGCGACATCGACAGTATAAGGCATCAAGCTGGCCCAAAACATCCAACCGGTCCAATACCCGGCCCCTTCGCCTAACGCGTGTTTGGACCAGCTGGCCAAACCGCCGCCAGCTTGATTGAACGTTGAGCCCATTTGCGCTGAGATCAACCCGTAAGGCAAGACATAAGCGACGGCCATGAACACCCATGAGAAGATCACGGACAAACCTTGGTTCTGGAACGGATAGATGACATCTTCAAAGCCAACGATGGTGGTGAACGTCAACAACGTCAACATCGGCCACTTCATATAGCTTTTGGTGTCTGGATTAAGATCTGGTTCCATTTGCATAAAAATAATTCCTCCTGAAGATGAATCGGTCAACAACGCGTGTTGACCCAATTGAATCAATGCCAATTGCCTATCATACACTTTCAGAAAACCCCTGCCAAGAAAAAATAAAAATTTTCATGTAAATTGGGTCATGGCACTAAAAAAGCCGCAAACCAAGTTGCGACTTTAGTAGATCATTATTGTTGGGCGCCAATTTTTTCAGCTTGGGCCAACCAGTTTTGGCGTTTGGCATCGCTGCTTTTTTTCACCATGTTGCAGCTTAACCACTTGACATGCTTCATGCCCATTTTCTTGAACGTGCCACGCACCAAAGCGCGTTGGATCGCATCGCCAAAGATCCAGCGATACAAGGCTTTTGGCGTGTTCATAGTGGTCATGATCGTCGTCGACTTCAGATTCGTCAACGTTGACGACATGCCGGCACCGCCTTTGGTGTAATCAAACGTTTCCCCAGGAAACACCACTTTATCGATGAACCCTTTCATCATCGCTGGCATCAATTCCCACCAAATTGGGAAAACCAAGATCAAATGATCGGCTTGTTTTAACCGTTGAATATAGTCAATGGCTTGTTCGTCTTGGGCGTGATGCTTCAAAAACCCGATCAAGTCGGCACTGTGCATCACGGGGTCGAAGTGATCGGCTTCCAAATCGATCACGTCAACGGTATGTCCTTGTTTTTCTGCCCCAGCTTTAGCCGCTTCCATTAAGGCGTGGCAGAAGCTACCATCATACGGATGAGATGTTACGATTACTGTTTTTGTCATTTTACTGACCTCCATTAGTTGATGAAGTCAGCATATCGTCTTCAGCGGCCTTCGACATTAACCTTTGTTAATCAGCCGGAAATTTTTTGACGCGATTGCGAATTCGTGATAATGACACTGGGGTGATCCCCAGATAAGTCGCCAGTTCATATTGCGGCACGCGCTTGACTAAAGCTGGATCGCTAGCCAATAAACTGCGATAGCGAGTTTCTGGGGACTGCTCGATGCGGTTTAAAAAATAACTGACGTAATCGATGAACCGATGCGAAATATGATCGGTGAACGCCGCCATGATCTCAGGATCGCTTTTCAACTGACGGCGCAACAAGTCGCCATCGATCGCCAAGGCCGTGGTTTTTTCAATGGCAGTGATGGCAAACAAACTCGGCTCCCGCAGATAAAAGCTTTCAAACGACGCCACAGCTTGGTTTTCAAAGAAAAACTGCAAGGTGATATCGCGGCCATCATCGTTATGCCACAA
Organism: Lacticaseibacillus salsurae; assembly: GCF_045862175.1. Taxonomy (NCBI): domain Bacteria; kingdom Bacillati; phylum Bacillota; class Bacilli; order Lactobacillales; family Lactobacillaceae; genus Lacticaseibacillus; species Lacticaseibacillus salsurae. The sequence continues at coordinate 53,758 of NZ_BAAFZI010000010.1, forward strand.
ACGGACTGCGCCTTTTTCAATGAAAAATAAGCTTTGCGCTTGATCGCCTTCACACAACAGATCCTCACCAACATCAAAATGACGCACATGGCCCATGGCTTTGATCTGGTTGATCTCATCTGTTAGGTTCATCTGTATCCCTCGATTCGCAAGTGTTTGACTTGATTATACGCGGAAAATAAAAATTCCTGACCACATCAGGAATTAAATAACAAAAAAAGGCCCGGCATACTGTCGAGTCTTCAGCGATCAACGACGCTTAGGCGTTGATTTATTGTTGCCAGTTTTAGCAGCAGGATGTTTGTCTGGGCCATCTTTCAAGGATTTCTGTTGATGAGCCGGTTTGGCAAAGACCATGCGGCCAGCTGCGGTTTGGATCGCACTGGTGACGATCACCGCTAATGGCTGATTGATGTAAAATTGCCCATCTTCAACCACTACCATGGTGCCATCTTCCAAATAAGCGACGCCTTGTTGCCGTTCAGTCCCCGCTTTGATCACTTTAACTGTCATCCCTTCGCCAGGTAAGACTTCTGGCTTTAAGGCATTGGCCAAGGCATTGATGTTGAGCACTGGGACATTTTGAAATTGGGCCACCTTGTTTAAGTTGTAGTCGTTGGTCATCACAATGCCATCTAGCATTTTGGCCAGCTTCAACAGCTTTGAGTCAACTTCGGTCATATCTTCAAAGTCGCCATCATACATTTCCACATGCAACTCTGGGTCTTCTTTCATGCGGTTCAAAATATCCAACCCCCGCCGACCACGGCCGCGCTTCAACGCGTCGGCAGAATCTGAGATCAATTGCAACTCATGCACCACAAACGTTGGCACCAACAAGGTTCCTTCGATGAAGCCGGTTTTGGCAATGGCTTCCACGCGGCCATCAATGATCACTGACGTATCCAACAGCTTATACTTGCGGAAATTATCGCCCGCTTTGCGTGCTAAGATATCGCCAGATTCGCCGGTGTCTTTAGGCTGTTTGCGAATGTTCAACAACTTGCGCCACTCATCGCGGCGCGTTGTCCCCACTCGAAACCCTAAATAACCTAAAAACAACATCAAAATGATCGGGATCAAAGCCCCAAATGGGTTGGGTAAATTATTAAAAGGAATCGAAATAATGGCAGCTAATACCAACCCGATAATGGTCCCTAAACTCCCGAACAACAGATAACTTGGGGATTGTTTCCCTAAGTATGTTTCAATTTGCTTTAACTCGCGAATGATGAAACCAGCGGAAACTTCCGCTAAGATCAAAAAGATCAATAGTCCCAACAGCGCATCGACCAGCGCATTGTTGAGCCAAGTCGAATCCCCGAGATTCAACAATTGCCACAATGCGGGTAAAAAGCCTAGGCCTAAGCCGATCCCGACTAAGCCAAACACTAAGGCGATCACGCGTTTTTTCATCATGCAAGCCTCCTTTCAAAATTTCTCATCACTATCACGCGAAAACGCGTTGTAATGCCTCTGCAATGCTTGTGACACCGATTACCTCAATCTTATCACGAGACGTCCATCCTTGCAGGTTATTCTTAGGCACAAAAATGCGTTTAAACCCAAGTTTCGCCGCTTCTTTGATCCGATCTTCGATATGGTTGACTCGCCGCACTTCACCCGTCAACCCAATTTCACCGACAAAGCAATCCGTTGGCAAAATTTCTTTGTCGCGATAAGAGCTGGCCAACGCCATCGCCACTGCCAAGTCGATCGCCGGTTCATCCAGCCGCACACCGCCAGTGGCTTTCAAATAGGCATCTTGATTTTGCAGCATCAAGTTGGCGCGTTTTTCCAGTACCGCAATGATCAACGACACTTTATTGTGGTCGATCCCAGAACTGGTGCGCTTGGCATTGCCATATTGCGTCGGCGTCATCAAAGCTTGGATCTCCACTAAAATCGGCCGCGTGCCTTCAATAGACACCACCACAGCCGAGCCAGTCGCGCCGGCTAAGCGTTCGTCCAAAAACAATTCACTGGGGTTGGCCACTTCTTTAAGCCCATCTTGGTGCATTTCAAAAATGCCGATTTCATTAGTCGACCCAAAACGGTTTTTTACTGAGCGCAACATCCGATACGTGTGGTGCATATCGCCTTCAAAATACAACACCGTATCCACCATGTGTTCCAAGATCTTCGGCCCCGCGATGGCGCCTTCTTTGGTCACATGGCCGACGATGAAAATCGTGATGGTGTTGGATTTGGCGATGCGCATCAATTCTGCCGTGACTTCACGGATCTGCGCCACAGACCCCACTGCCGAACTCATTGCTGGGACATTCATGGTTTGCACCGAGTCGATCACTACATAATCTGGTTGCATGTCGTCAATGGCTTGGGCGATGCTAGGCATATCGGTTTCTGGGTACAAGTACATCCCCGATTTGCCCACGCCAAGGCGGCCGGCGCGCATTTTGATTTGGCTAGCCGACTCTTCGCCTGACACATACAACACTTTGCTACCTTCATGCGCCAAAGTGCCTGACACTTGCAAAAGCAGTGTTGATTTCCCGATCCCAGGATCGCCACCGATCAAAATCAAGCTGCCTGGCACGATGCCGCCACCCAACACCCGGTTGAGTTCGCCTAAGCCTGAGCCGATACGCGTTTCTTTTTGGATCTCGACTTGATCTAAGCGTTGCGGGCGGATCTGGTGGCCGTCGCTCGTGTGGCGTGGCGCCGCTTGTTTGGCGGCAGCTGGGGCGGCGACGACTTCTTCTTCAATGGTGTTCCAAGCGCCGCAATTCGGGCAGCGCCCTAAATAAGACGCAAAACTGCGTCCACAATTGCTGCAAACATAACGCGTGGTCGTTTTTGCCATGGCGCTTCCCTCCTGTTAATAGATTACGCAACTTGGGCTAAAATCTTCTTTTTCAAAATGATTACTTCACGCCAGTCGACCCGAACCCGGCAGTGCGTTGGTTGCCGTTACCTAAATCGCCATCAGCTAACAAATATGGCATGAAGATCCCTTGGCCGATGCGTTCACCTTTGGCGATCACCACATCGCGCGGTGAGGCGTTGACCATTTGAATGAAGATCTCCCCTTCATTTGACGGGTTGTTGTAATAATCAGCATCGATCACCCCGATGCCATTGGGGATCACTAACCCGCGCTTTAACGGATTGGATGAACGGTTGGCTAAGATCAACACTTCATTGGGTTGCATGTAAGCTTTGATCCCAGTCGGCACCAATAGCGGCTTTAAAATACTCGACGCGCGCTGCATGTCATCTGGTGTCAAGGGGTGCTCGTTTTTGATCAAGCGAAATAAGCGAATAAAGTCATAGCGCCAAATTGATTTCAACACAAAATCTTCCCGGGCAAAAAAGTCATACCCAGCGGCATTGGCGGTTTGCCGTTGGGGCAGTTTCAAGCCTTCATTTTGATACGCTGATACAATCTCAAATCCTCGTTGCGACATAACATCCTCCAAAATAGTTTCTACTAGGAGTATCTTACCACGCCGTCGGTTGAATTCAGGGGCCCAAGGCTTTAAAATTAAAGTAAATCGGAGGTGCATTATGGAATTTCAACATGAACCAAATCGCATTTTCAACGAAACCAATGGCAAATTGCTGGCAGAAGTCACTTTTCCTGACATTGATGCTGACTCGTATGTGATCGACAAAACCTATGTTGACGACTCACTGCGCGGTCAAGGCGTTGCCGCACAATTGATCCAAGCGGTAGTCGACCAAGCCCGCGCTGAAGGCAAAACTTTGGAGCCGTTGTGCACCTATGCGCGCCATGCTTTTGACACGCATCCAGAATATGCCGACGTCTTACGGCCCACACCTGAGGCGTAATGTGGTAATATGATCACATTGTTTTAATATTTTTCTCATTGAGGAGGCATTCTATGTCAACTGCAATTACTGCTGCAGATCTTGCATCTTATCAAAAAGCGCTTGAAGCGACACCAGGTTCCAAAGCCTTGCAAAAAGCGGTGATGAACAACGGGGTATTAAAATCCGCTGAGTCTATCGAAGCCCAAAGCAAAATGGATCAAACCTTTTCCATCGATTTATCCACCGGGGCCGTTTCCAACCAAAAACAATCCGGCCGTTGCTGGATGTTTGCGGCGTTGAACACCATGCGTCATGGCATTCAAGCCCAATTTAAGATCAAGGATTTCGAATTGTCCCAAAACTACACATTCTTTTGGGACAAGTTTGAAAAGTCCAACTACTTTTACGAAAACGTGTTGGCCACGGCTGACCAACCGTTAGATTCTCGCAAAGTGGCCTTTTTGATGACCACCCCGCAACAAGATGGTGGCCAATGGGACATGTTAACGGCATTGATCGACAAATATGGTATCATGCCAAAGTCTGCAATGCCTGAGACCTTCTCTTCCAGCGCTTCTCGCGAATTGAACTCAACGTTAAACTTGAAGCTGCGCCATGACGCGGTGGCTTTGCGTAAATTAGTCGCAGACCATGCCAGCGATGACGCCATTGCTGAAGCCAAAGGCAAAATGCTTGCTGAAGTTTATCGCATTTTAGCTTACACTTTAGGCAACCCACCAACTGAATTTGACTTTGAATACCGCGATGATGACAAGGCTTATCATATCGACCGCGACTTGACGCCAAAGACGTTTTACGACAAATACATCGGCTGGGACTTGGACAATTATCAATCCATCATCAACTCCCCCACTGCTGACAAGCCTTACAATCACTTATACACCGTGGAAATGTTAGGCAACGTGGTCGGTGGCCGCCAAGTACGCCATTTGAACCTGGAGATCAACGATTTCAAGGCGTTGGCGATCAAACAGCTTGAAGCTGGCGAGTCCGTGTGGTTTGGCTCTGATGTGGGCCAATCTTCTGACCGCAAGCTCGGGATCTTAGATACTGACATTTATGACGAAGACACCTTGTTTGCCACTGACTTGCACATGTCCAAAGCCGAACGCTTGGACTATGGGGAATCATTGATGACCCACGCCATGGTCTTAACTGGTGTGGATATCGTTGACGGCAAGCCAACCAAGTGGAAGGTCGAAAACTCTTGGGGCGATAAAGTTGGCGAAAAAGGTTACTTCGTCGCTTCTGATGCTTGGTTTGACGAATTTGTTTACCAAATCGTCATCAACAAGCACTTGTTATCCACAGAATTAAACGACACCATCAAAAAAGAATACGACCAGCCAACGGTTTTGGCCCCTTGGGATCCAATAGGTGCTTTGGCCTAAAGCAAAAAAAATGGAAATTTGTCAAATGGTGTTGAAGGATAGTTTTTATCCTTTGAAGGTCTCCCCGACCGTGGGAGGCTTTTTTGTTATTTAATTGTTTAAGGAACTATGATGGATGCAGGGATAATGGTATTTTCG